>PXAW01000369.1 GCA_003567055.1 Hyphomicrobiales bacterium | reverse complement strand
GATGATGGATGTCGTCTTCTGCCGAGGCTGCGATCAGGTCCCCGACATCTGGGCGGCCATGAAGGAATGACGCCTGAAGCACATTCCCGTTTTTGACGCGGCATCCGTTCCGAACGGCCCGCTGAATGCGCGCGATGCGCTTGCAGTGTTCCTTGTCGAAGTCGAGCAGCAAGGATCGCTCTTGCGCCGCTACATCATGTGTTTCGGATACCAGTACCCGCGACAGATGCGTATCCCAAGGATCCCGTCAGCGTCGGGATCGCCACCGAGACAAGATCGAATTGCAGCCGGACGATTGATGGCGGCTATCCGCTGAGCGCCGTTCGATACCGGACCGACCGCCGCCGGCCCCATTCTCGTCGGTCAAGAAATTCGCAGATGCGTCCTCCCCTCCAAAGCTGTCGATGAATTGATTACGATGTGTTTGAAGGTTTTGGTGCCTCGCCCCCACGCTCGCGTGAAGCGCTCCCGTCCTTGAAGGAGCCTCAAATGCGGACACACACACGTCCAATACGAACCGATAAACTCTGTCGTATGAAATATCGGCTCGACTAGTTCAGAAGCCAACAAAAACCATGCAACAAAGCGTTCAAATGGCGGAGGGAGAGGGATTCGAACCCTCGATACGGTTTCCCGTATACACGCGTTCCAGGCGTGCGCCTTAAACCACTCGGCCACCCCTCCGGAGGCCGCGCGGCTGGAAAGCGGCGCGGCGATGCGGGGTGTATAACGGATCAGCGGCGTTGCGCAAGACGGCGTGTCGAAAATCAGCGGGGAATTGCGCGAATTGCCGTTACCATCCGTTCCGGTCCGGATGGGCGCGTCCTTGCGAAAGCCCGGATGCACCCCATCTGCCTCTAGAGGCGCCGGCGTGGCTGCTGCTGCGTCGGTCCGGGCAAGGTACCGCGCCGAAGCGAAGGACGGATATACGCATGTTCTGGTCGATCCCGATCGGCGTCATCGCCGGAACGGTGGTGAAGCTCCACATCACCTTCATCCTCTTCCTGGTCTGGCTCGCCGGCATGCAATGGACCATGGCGGGATTCGAGGCGGCACTTGATCTCGTGGTCTTCATCGTCCTGATCTTCGCCTGCGTCGTTGCGCATGAATTCGGCCATATCTTCGCGGCGCGCCGCTACGGCATCCGCACGCCGGAGGTGATCCTCTCGCCGATCGGCGGCATCGCCAATCTCGAGCGCATGCCCGACAAGCCGCACGAGGAGCTCATCGTCGCGCTCGCCGGGCCCGCGGTGAACGTGGTGATCGCGCTGGTGCTGTTCTTCATCCTGCGCGCGACGATCGATTTCGAGGACATCATGCAGATCGAGAACCCGGCGATCGGGCTCGCGGCGCGGCTGATGGCGGTGAATATCATCCTCGTCGTCTTCAACATGATCCCGGCCTTCCCGATGGATGGAGGGCGCGTGCTGCGGGCGCTGCTCGCCATGCGCATGCCCGCGCCGAAGGCGACGCGGATCGCGGCACGCATCGGCCAGGCGGCAGCCTTCGCCTTCGCCATCATCGGGCTGTTCTGGAACCCGATCCTCATCATCATCGCCGTTTTCGTCTATCTCGCCGCCTCGGCGGAGGTGGAGCAGACGGCGGTGAAGGATGTGGCGCAGGGCATTCGCGTCGAGCACGCCATGGTCACGGTGATCGAGACCCTGCCGCCGGGCGCGACGCTCGCCGATGCGGTGGAGGCGCTGGTGCGCACCTCGCAGAAGGAATTCCCCGTGGTCGATCACGCCGGCTATCCGCACGGGCTGATGACGCGCGACATCCTGATCCCGGCTCTGGCGAAGGGCAGTTCCCGCGAGCCCGTCGAGAGCGTGATGCTGCGCGAGGTGCCCACGATCAGCGCGCATGCTCCCCTCGATGACGGCATGAAGCGGCTGATGGAGACCCGCGCCCCGGCGCTCTTCGTGCTCGACCGCGCCGGCCATCTCGTCGGCCTGCTCACCTCGGAAAATATCGGCGAAATGGTGATGGTGCGCGACGTGCGGCCCGACTGGCGGTTCAAGTGATGCCTGAGAGGACATATCGATGAAGATCGCGATTCTGGACGATTATGCCGGCGTGGCGACGCAGCTGGCCGATTGGTCGGGGTTGGGCGAGATCAGCGTGTTTCGCGATACGCTCAAGGACGAGGACGCCCTCGTCGCGCGGCTCGAACCCTTCGAGATCCTCTGCGTGATGCGTGAGCGCACGCCGCTTCCCGCGCACATCATCGCGCGGCTGCCCAATCTGCGGCTGATCGTGACCACGGGGCCGCGCAACGCCTCGATCGATCTTGAGGCGGCGGCGGCGCACGGTATCACCGTATGCGGCACGGCTTCGCGCAAGACCACCACATCCGAACTCGCCATCGCCATGATCCTCACCCTCTCCCGCCGGCTGATGCCGGAGGCGGCCAATCTCTTGGCGGGGAATTTCCAGCGCGGGCTCGGGCGCGATCTCGCCGGCTCGACGCTCGGGATCATCGGGCTGGGCAATATCGGCGCACAGATGGCGGGGCTCGGGCGCGCCTTCGGCATGGAGATCTGCGCCT
>PXAW01000158.1 GCA_003567055.1 Hyphomicrobiales bacterium | reverse complement strand
CAATTTTAGTTAATTTTTCAATCTCACGCTGAATACCCCTTATAGGCTGAGAGGTAAGGACAGAAATCTGCCTCTGGTAAAAACTATCACCGGCATTCAACAAAAATAGTTTTAAGACTGCTACTCTTGTTTTGGAAGAAAAAAGTATATGTAACATAATCCATATTCCCTATACAATTTGTAGTCAATTATATACAATTTGTAGTCAAATATCAACTGTAGCTTTGCTGTTGAATGCGAATCAAAGGTTGGAATGATTTATTTGGTTATATTTTATTTTGATTATCAAAATATGGTTTTATTATTAGTGTAACTTTAGTGATTTTTATTATTTTATTTTCTTAATTCCAAATTTAAATAAATCAAGAATTTTTTTTTCTATACTATCAGTAATATAGATATATAAAACTAACTCGGTGAAATTACCCATAGAAAGGCAACCATCATATAGATTTCTATATCATTTTTGTGCCTTTTTGTATGTGGAGTGAAGTAGATTATTGTAGAATGATTGTCTTCATAAGTTTACAATATCTGTTGCTGGTATTAGTGTATGAAACTTAATCCGAAGGTCCTGACCAAATTTAAGCAAAACCCTTATACATACTGGCTTTGTGGCGATTTTTTAGAAAATAAGTAGTCATAAATAATAAAGGGATGAGTCCCAATATTGGAAGAAGATTGTCTGGGAGTTATGAAAGCTCCTACTGCTTTTTTTGAGTAATTTATTGGGGGATAAATGAGGCCCAGAAAAAGAGGTCTCCGCCTAAGACAGAGACACCACCTGATGAATTTGATGATTATATAGTCTTTCTATGTAAATGTTAAAAATAGATAGTGATCATGTGTGCTAGGGCTTTTATGGGGTGGTATTATATAGGCTTGCCATAAAATAACTTATAAGTAGTATTTTTATACCTCTTTTTATAAATACAGATTTCTGATTCTTATATGAGTGCAGTTTGAAGCAGATAACACTAAAATAACGGGCAGTGGGTACTTTAATAGCTTGTGTATCCAAAAGCAAAACCTTATAAATTATTTATGAATTATGAGTATAATTACTCATAGTATTGAGATAAATTTTATAAGGTTTGTAAATGATAAAAAGTAAATATACAAATTATTCTCTTGCAATTATTTATGAATTATGAGTATAATTACTCATAGTATTGAGTAATTAGTAATGGCTTGTCTAATGGTTAAAGAATATAAAAGACCAGTTTTTAATAAAATTCTAAAGCGGATAAACGAAAAACGGCACTTTATTCAGGTTTTGGCTGGACCCAGGCAGGTTGGAAAAACCACTCTGGCCAGACAAATTATAAATGACTATAGATCACCTGTTCATTATGTTTCAGCTGATGAACCTACTCTCCGGGATAGATCTTGGTTAAGCCAGCAGTGGGATATTGCAAGGCTAAGAATAACAGAAGAACAAAAATCCGTTGCATTACTTATCCTTGATGAGGTGCAGAAAATCACAGGCTGGTCAGAAACTGTAAAAAGGCTCTGGGATGAGGATACTGTAGACAAAACAAATCTCAAAGTAATTCTTTTAGGTTCATCCCCCTTGTTGATGGAAAAAGGATTAACAGAGAGCCTGGCGGGCAGATTTGAAACTATACCTATCATGCACTGGTCTTTTTCGGAAATGCGGGATTGCTTTGATATAACTCTTGAAAAATATATTTATTTTGGGGGGTATCCGGGCGCTATGAGATTGACAAAGGACAGACAGCGATGGACACAATATTTTATAGATTCACTTATTGAGACAACCATCTCTAGAGATATTCTGCTAATGACAAGAGTTGATAAACCCGCTTTGCTTAGAAGGCTATTCCATCTTGGTTGTGAATATTCAGGTCAGATCCTTTCGTATCAGAAAATGATAGGACAATTACAGGATGCGGGCAATACTACAACACTTGCACATTATCTTGAATTGCTAAATGGCGCCGGCTTACTGAGCGGCCTTAAAAAATACTCAGGTAAAATACACCGCAAAAGAAGCTCAAGCCCAAAACTACTCGTATTAAATACAGCTTTAATGTCAGTGCTATCGGGTATTTCCTATATGGAGGCTATGTATGATCGTCAGTATTGGGGAAGATTGACAGAATCAGCGGTAGGTGCTCACCTGGTCAATGATTCAAAAGGAAAGGGTATTAACGTTTATTATTGGCTGAATCGAAATAGGGAGGTTGATTTCGTCCTTCAGTCCGGTAAAACATTAGTGGCTATTGAAGTTAAAAGTGGTAAAAAGAAATACACTCTTAAAGGAATGGAAGAATTCTGTAGGACCTTCAAAGTAAAACGCCAGATTTTGATTGGCGGACAGGGAATTACAATTGATGAATTCCTTTCAAGTCCAATTGAAAAGTGGATAAAGTGAAAGTAAGGGAAATATCCTTTATCCTTCCATATTTTTTATTAGCATAAAAAAAATCATTTTTACAATTATAATTAAAGCCAAAAGGTTTGTGAACATAAGGAAACTAAATTATTCCTAAAAAATATAGTTTTAGAGGTTATTATTAATTTCT
>PXAW01000494.1 GCA_003567055.1 Hyphomicrobiales bacterium | reverse complement strand
TCACCGAAGCCAGCGCCCTCGTGGTCTGGCGCGCCGCAGCCGATGGCGGGATCATCGAAAGCATCGGATGGCAGGAGATAACCGGGCAATCCCCCGAGGAGTACAGGGGCGACGGCTGGCTCGCCGCCCTGCATCCCGATGACCGCGAAGGCATGACCAGCCGGGTCCGGGCGCGCCTGCCGACTGACGGGCCGCGCTCCTCCGAATACCGGCTTCGCTTCGGCGATGGCAGCTACCGCTGGGTCTGCACACGCGCCGTGCCGCTCTTCGACAATGACGGCACTTTGCGCGAATGGATCGGCACCGTCACCGATGTGCATGATGCCCGTGAGGCCGAGCGCAAGCTGACCGAACAGGGCGAGACGCTGCGGATCACGCTGGAAAACATGGATCAGGGCCTGCTGATGGTGGATCACGAGGGCCGGATCCGCGTCTATAACCAGCGCTTTCTGGAATTGCTCGATCTGCCCGAGGAGATCGTGCAGGGCGAAGCGCATTTCGACGATCTGACCCGCTATCAGATGGCGACCGGGGAGATCGTCCTCGACGAGGGGAATTGGCCCGAATGGCTCCCCTACCCGCATGAAGTCAGGGGCGCGCCGCCCGCCTATGAACGCGAACGCCCGAACGGCGCGGTGATCGAAGTGCGCTCCGTGCACCTGGCCGGCGGTGGCGCGGTGCGCACCTATACCGATGTCACCGAAACACGCCGGGTCGAACGCGAAATGCTGCGCATGGCCCGCCAGGATGCGCTGACCGGGCTGCCCAACCGCTTCGCCCTGCAAGAGCGCCTCGGTCAATTGGAGGTCGCCGGGCGGGAAAGCCGGCCGCATTTCGGGCTGATGCTGGTCGATATCGACAATTTCAAGGATCTCAACGACACGCTCGGCCATGCCGCCGGCGACGAGATCCTGTGCGCCATCGCCGCCCGGATCCGGGACGTGATTCCCGATGATGCCCTTGCGGCGCGCCTCGGCGGCGACGAATTCGCCGTGCTGCTGCCGCAGATCGAAGGCATGGTCGATCTCGAACGCGTCGCGACACGGATCGTCACGCGCATGCGCCACCCCTTCCGCATCGCCGATCGTGATTTTCTCTGCCGTGCGAGCGTCGGCCTCGCCGCCTTCCCCGATCACAGCGATGATATCGACGAACTCGTCAAGCTCGCCGATATCGCGCTCTACGCCGCCAAACATGCCGGGCGCGATCAATTCGCCGTCTATACACCGGCGCTCGGCGAAGCCGCGCAGAAGCGCGTTCACACCCTGCGCCACGCCCGCTCGGCGCTCACGCAGGACGCGATCGTGCCGTTCTATCAGCCCAAGATCGATCTCGCAGACGGGACGGTGCCCGGATTCGAAGCGCTGTTGCGCTGGCGCCATCCCGAGGGCGGGCTGCGCAGCCCGATGGAGATTGCCGAGGCCTTCTCGGATCCGGAACTCTCGGTGGCGATCGGCGAGCGCATGCTCGATCGCATCATCGACGACATGCGCAGCTGGGATGCTGCTGGGATTGCGACCGGGACGGTGGCGCTCAACATCGCCAATGCCGAATTTCTCAATCCGCGTTTCGCCGACAGCGTCATCGCCGTGCTCGACGGGGCCGGAATCGCCCCCCAGAGGCTCGAAGTGGAAGTCACCGAGAATGTCTTTCTCGGCCATGGCGCGCAGGCGGTATCGCGTGCCCTGCGCCGTTTCCGGGAGGCCGGAATCCAGGTCTCGCTCGATGATTTCGGCACGGGCTACGCCTCGCTGACCCATCTCGACCAGTTCCCGCTGAACTGGGTGAAGCTCGACCGCTCCTTCGTCAGCCGGGTCGGCAAGAGCACGCGCGCCGAAGCGATTCTCGAGGGAACCATCAAGCTGGCACACAGTCTCGGGCTCGGAATCGTGGCCGAGGGGATCGAGACCGAGGCGGAGCTCGCCTTTCTCGCCGCCGCAGGTTGCGAGCTGGGCCAGGGCTATCTGTTCGCCCGCCCCATGGCCGCGAGCCGCGTGCCGCATTTCATCAGCGAGAGCAATCCGGGACCACGCCTTGTCGCGCCGTTGGTCCCGCACCGCAAGACGGCGGCCGGACCGGCGTGACGAACGGCCTTCCGGCGCGCATCACGCCGCGAGATCCGCGACCACGGCATTGAGAATGGGCAGCCCTTCAGGCGTCACGGCGAGGCGTCCGTCCGGCCCCTCTCGCAGGAGACCCTGCGCCATCAGCCCCTCGATCCGCTCGCGCCGCAGCGCCCTGCCGGAGAGCGCCTTGAGGCGTTGCGGGTCGATGCCCTCGATCAGGCGCAGCCCCATCACCAGGAACTCGTCGCCCTGCTCCTCGCGCGTGAGGGCATCGAAGACCGTGACCCCGTGGCCCTGTTTCTCGGTCATGCCGAGCCACGCCTCGGGATGCTTTTCCGTCTCGCTTGCCATCCGCCCGAGCGGCGTGACCACGCGGCCATGGGCGCCGGGGCCGATCCCGACATATTCGCCGTAGCGCCAATAGACGAGATTGTGCCGCGATTGCGCGCCGGGGCGGGCATGGTTGGAGATCTCGTAGGCCGGCAGGCCGTGCCGGGCGCAGATCTCCTGGGTCACGTCGAACAGCGCCCGCCCGGTCTCCTCGTCGGGCACGGCGAGTCGCCCGGCGCGATGCAGCGCCTCGAAGACGGTGCCGGGCTCGATGGTGAGCTGATAGAGCGAAAGATGCTCGGCGGCATGGCCGATCGCCTCTTCAAGCTCGCGCGCCCAGCCCTGCGGCGTCTGGCCGGGGCGGGCATAGATCAGATCGAAGGAATAGCGCTCGAAGGCGCTCGCGGCCATCTTCACCGCGGCCAGCGCCTCGGCGGCGCTGTGCAGCCGCCCGAGCGCCTTGAGATCCGTATCGTTCAGGGCCTGCACGCCGAGCGAGACCCGGTTCACCCCCGCCGCACGATAACCGCGAAAGCGCTCGGCCTCGACGCTGGTCGGATTGGCCTCCAGCGTCACCTCGACATCGCTGTCGACGCTCCAGGCCTCGCCGACGGCGTCGAGCAGACCGGCCACCGTGGCCGGATCCATCAGCGAGGGCGTGCCGCCGCCGAGGAAGATGCTGGTGACGTGGCGTCCGGGCGTGAGTTCGCGCATATGGGCGATCTCGCGACGGAACCCTTCGAGATAACGCCCCTGGTCGATCGGACGATGCCGCACATGGCTGTTGAAATCGCAATAGGGGCATTTGGCCGCGCAGAACGGCCAATGCAGATACACCCCGAACCCGGCATCGCGGGTCGGGTGGTCGATTGCGGCGAGGGTGGCGGCGGAAGGCGCTATCATGCCGGTGGTTTGCTGCAACACGGGGCGTTTGGCAACCACGCTTTTGCGCGCAGGCGCTTGCCTTCATGCCGATCGCGCTTGCAGGCGGGCTGCGGCCCCGTTAACCCGTTCGCATGACGATACGCATCGACGCTATGCACCGCTATCCCGTCAAGGGCCTGTCGCCGGAAGCCGTGTCGCATGTGCGGCTCGGGACCGGCGGGTATTTTCCCGGCGACCGGATCTTCGCCATCGAAAACGGCCCCTCGGGCTTCGATCCCGCCGATCCGCGCCACAAGGCCAAGACGCATTATCTCATGCTGATGCGCAACGAGGCGCTGGCACGCCTGCGCAGCCGCTACGACGATGCGACCGATACGCTCGTGATCGAGGGTGAGGGCGGTGCCAGGATCGCGGCGCGCTGCGGCGCTCCCGAGGATGCACGCGCCATCGCCGCCTTCGTCGCGCGCCATGTCCCCGGCGATGATCTGCGCGGCGATGCCGCCCTGCTCTGCGCGCCGGCGGGCTTTCGCTTCACCGATTCGCGCGAGGGCTTCGTCTCGCTGATCAATCTCGCGAGCATCGCCGCCATCGAGGGGATGGTCGGAGCGCCGGTCGATCCGCTGCGCTTTCGCGGCAATATCCACATTACCGGCCTGCCCGCCTGGGGGGAGTTCGATCTCGTCGGCAAGGTGCTCGAAGCGCCCTCCGGCCTGCGGCTCGAAGTGACGAGCCCGATCGTGCGCTGTGCCGCGACCAATGTCGATCCGGGGACGGGCCTGCGCGATCTCGCCATCCCGCAGACGCTGATGCGCCATCTCGGCCATATGGATTGCGGCATCTATGCGAAGGTGATCGCGCCGGGCAGCCTTGCCGCAGGCGCGCATCTGGCGGTGAGCGACGAGCGGGAGCAGGGCGGATTGCCGTTTTGAACGCCGCACTTCGTGGCACCATGTCCGGAAATCCGAACACGGTCCGGTGCGCATCGTTCGGGAATGCGGACATGGCTGCGCATCATGCGCCGACGGGATCGCGCACAAACACGCATGACCGCAAGGTTTTGCTAAGACGCGCAGGTTAAGCCGCGTTTGGTACGGGTTTTGCCCAAGGGGTCCGTGTTTTGTCGAAGAGGCGCATGCAGCGTCCGGCAAGACCGGGGACGCATGCACCAGCCCGGCCGGTATGGTCCGGGCCCGGGTCAGAGAGATGGAGGCCAGGCTCTTGTCCGTCAGTTTAGCGCTCGTTCTCGGGCTGATCGGCTCGATCCTCGCGCCCTTCGCGGCGGCGCGATGGAAGACGATCGGCAACGCTCTCGTCGTGGCCGTTCCGGCCCTGCTCTTCCTCTTCTTCCTGATGCAGCTGAACGCGGTCGGCCAGGCGCCGATCATCGAGGAGAATGCGTGGGTGCCCTCGCTGGGGATCACGCTCACGATCCGGCTCGACGGGTTCTCGCTGCTGTTTGCGCTGCTGATCAGCGGCATCGGCACGCTCGTGGCGCTCTATGCCGCCTCCTACATGGACGAGAAGACGCCCTTCTACCGGGCGCAGTTCCTGTTCTACATCCTGCTCTTCATGAGCGCGATGCTCGCCACGGTGACTGCCGACAACCTGATGGCCCTGTTCGTCTTCTGGGAGATGACGAGCCTGCTCTCCTTCCTGCTGGTCGGCTTCGATTCGACCAAGCTCGCGGCCCGCAAGGCGGCCCTGCAATCGATGCTGGTCACGGTCGGTGGCGGGCTGTCGCTGCTCGCCGGCATCATCCTGATCGGCGTGGCGGCGGATACCTTCTCCATCAGCGCGCTGATGGAGAACCCGGCGCCGCTGGTCGAGAGCCCGCTCTTTACCGCGATCATCATCCTGATGATGGCCGGTGCCTTCACCAAATCCGCGCAGGTGCCGTTCCATTTCTGGCTGCCCAACGCCATGGCCGCGCCGACCCCGGCCTCGGCCTATCTGCACTCCGCCACCATGGTGAAGCTCGGCGTCTTCCTGCTCGCCACCATGGCGCCGATCTTCAGCCAGGCCGCATGGTTCGGGCCGACGCTGGTCGCCTTCGGTGGCGCGACCATGCTGATCGCCGCGCTCCAGGCCCTGCGCTCGACGGCCTTCAAGGCGGTGCTCGCCTTCTCCACCGTGGCGTCGCTGGGCACCATCACCATGCTGATCGGCCTCGACGGCGAGGTCGCGGCGGTGGCGACCGTCGGCTTCATCCTGGCGCATGCGCTCTACAAGGCGGCGCTGTTCTTCTGCGCCGGCATCGTCATCCATGCGACCGGCGAGCCGCGCCTCAACCGCCTCGGCGGGCTCGCCTCGGTGATGCCGATCACGGCGGGGGCGACGGTGCTCGCCGCGTTTTCGGCAGCGGGCCTGCCCCCCTTCGTCGGCTTCATCTCGAAGGAATACCTGTTCGAGGCGCAGATCGAATCGACCTTCACCGCGATTGCGGTGCTGATCGGCGTGCTCGTCAACACGGTGATGGTGGCGATCGCCGTCGTCGTGGTGATGCGTCCGTTCTTCCGCCCGGCGCGGCGCGAACTGCACGTGCATCACGGCGAAGCGACGGGGATGACGGTCGGCCCGGTGGTTCTCGGCGTGATCGGCCTGCTCTTCGGCCTGGCGCCCGGCCTCGTCGCCACCAGCCTGATCCAGCCGGCCGCCTCCGCCATCTACGGCGAGCCGCTCGATGTCTCCTTCTATCTCTGGCACGGCTTCACGCCGATGCTGGCGCTGTCGATCCTCGTGGTCGCGCTCGGCCTGCTGGTGGCGAAATACTGGGATCCGATCCATGTCGCCCTGCGCCGGCGTCGCATCTTCGACCGGGTTCTCGACGATCGCGGCTATTACTGGGTGCTCGACAACACGCTCGCCCTGGCGCGCTGGTCGACGCTGCGGCTGCAGAACGGCGATCTGCGCATCTATACGGCCGTGATCGCCACGGTGGTGACCTTCTTCATGGTCTATGCCCTGCTCGCGGGCGAGGGTCCGGTCTTCCCGAGCGTGAACCATCCCGAATTCAACATCTACATGGTGGGCGTCATCGGCCTGATCATCGTCGGCTGCTTCGTTGCGGCGCTGACCACCTCGCTGGTCACCGCGATCATCGGGGTGGGGCTCGCCGGTTACGGGCTGGCGCTCGTCTTCCTGCTCAATGGCGGGCCGGATCTGGCGCTGACCCAGTTCTCGGTGGAGACGCTCTTCGTGGTGATCGTCACGGCGGTGCTCCTGCGCCTGCCCTTGATGTTCACCACCACCCGCACCCCGGGTGAGCGGCGCTTCGACGCCTCTCTCGCCGCCGTGTTCGCGCTGACGATCTTCGCCGCCGTGCTCTGGATCGAGGCGGTGCCGTTCAACCCGGTGATCCCGGAATATTTCGCGCAAGTGAGCTACACCGAAGCGTTCGGGCGCAACGTGGTCAATGTCGTGCTGGTGGATTTCCGCGCACTCGACACCTTCGGCGAGATCGCGGTGGTCGCCTTCGCGGCGCTCGGCGCCTGGGCTCTCCTGCGGCGCTCCAACGTGGCCAGGAAGAAACCGGCCAGTACGCCGGCGAAGGGAGGCTGAGCCCATGCGTTCCATCATTCTCGTCGCCTCGACGCGGATCTTCTTCATCGCCATGGTCGTGGTCTCGCTCTGGATCCTGCTGCGCGGCCATAACGAGCCCGGCGGCGGCTTCATCGGCGGCCTGATGGGCGCGGCGGCCTTCGCCACGCTCGCCTTCGCCGCCGGTGTCGACGATGCCCGCAAGATGCTGCGGATTCATCCGGCGGTGCTGATGGGGGTCGGCCTCGTGCTCGCCGCCGTCAGCGGCCTGCCCGGCGTCGTCCTGAACGGCTCCTATCTCCAGCATCAATGGCTGGAACTGGATCTCGGCCTGTTCGAACTCAAGCTCGGCACCACGCTCGTCTTCGATATCGGCGTCTATTTCGTCGTCATCGGCGGGGTGCTTTCGTTCATGTTCCGCCTCTATGAAGAGGAGCAGGGATGACTTTCCTCTACGCTGCCGCGATCGCCGCCTATACGGGCTGCGGGCTCTATCTGATGCTGTCGCGCCATGTGGTGCGCATCATCCTGGGCCTCGCGCTCCTGACCAATGGCGCGATCTTCCTGATCTTCTTCTCCGGGCGTATCGGCTCGATGGTGCCGGCGGTGATTCCGCTGGGCGACCAGCAACTCGCCCCGGATGCGGCCAATTCCCTGCCCCAGGCGCTGGCGCTGACGGCGATCGTCATCGGCTTCGCGCTGACGGCCTTCGCGGTGGCGCTTCTGGTCGCGGCCTACAAGCGCCTCGATACGCTCGATGCGCGCGAAATGACGGCGGCGGAGGATATGGGCTCTCCCTTCCTGCCGCCGGGCGGCAGACCGTCAACCGGTGGAAGGCCTTCCAACGACGGAAGATCTGCCGAAAAAACCCCTGAAGCCGAGAAGAAGAGCGACGAGGTGAAGACCAATGGCTGATCAGCTGGATCTGCTCTGGCCCGTCCTGATCCCGGTCATGACGGCGGCGCTCGCGGCCTGTTTCTGGTACAATATCAGGGCCCAGCGCATCATCAGCTTCATCGGCCTGGTGTTGCTCTTCGCCGCCTCGGTGAAGCTGACCATGACCGTCGTCGAACACGGCGTCATCGCCAAGCAGTTCGGCGGCTGGGCCCCGCCCTTCGGCATCAGCTTCGTGGCCGATCCGCTGGCCGCCGCGCTCGTCGCCATTACCGGCCTGCTGGCGCTGACGGTGGGGATCTTCGGCTTCTACGACGTGCGCGCACGCCATGAGCGCGCCGGTTTCTACCCGCTCTTCCACGGGATGATCACGGGCGTGAACGGCGCCTTCCTCACCGGCGACGCCTTCAATCTCTATGTCTGGTTCGAGGTGATGCTGGTCACCTCGCTCGGCCTGCTGGTGATCAGCCGCAGCCGCGAGCAGCTCGACGGCACCATCAAGTACGGCGTGCTCAACCTGTTCGGGACGATCCTGTTCCTGATCGGCCTCGCCCTGCTCTACGGTGCCACCGGCACGCTCAACATGGCCGATCTGGCGCGCGTCCTGCCCGGCATGACGATGACGCCGGGCCTGATGACGGCGGCGATGCTGTTCCTTGCGGCCTTCGCCATCAAGGCCGGCCTGTTCCCGCTCTTCTTCTGGCTGCCGGCCTCGTACCATACCGCGACCTTCGCGGTGGGGGCGATCTTCGCCGGCCTGCTCACCAAGGTCGGCGTTTATGCCACCTTCCGCCCCTTCACGCTGCTCTTCCTGATCGAGGGCGAGACGCTGCGCTACGTCTTCACCTTCATCGCGGCGATGACGATGATCACCGGCGTGTTCGGCGCGGCGGTGCAGTGGAACATCCGGCGCATTCTGTCATTCCACATCATCAGCCAGATCGGCTACATGCTGATGGGGCTCGCGATCGCCACGCCGATCGCCTGGGCGGGCGCGTCCTTCTACATCATCCACCACATCATCGTGAAGGCGAACCTGTTCCTGCTCGCGGGTGCCATCCGCGCGGCGGGCGGCTCGGATGATCTGCGCAGGACCGGGGGCTTGCTGAAATCGCATCCCTGGCTCGCCGTGCTCTTCCTGATCCCGGCCCTGTCGCTGGCCGGCCTGCCGCCGCTCTCGGGCTTCTGGGCCAAGTTCCTGGTGATCGATGCCTCGCTGCGCGCCGAATATTACGGGCTTGCCGCCGTGGCTCTGATCGTGGGCGTGCTGACGCTGTTCTCGATGATGAAGATCTGGATGGAGGCCTTCTGGAAGGCCTCGCCGGTCACGCCCTCGCGCCGGCGCTACGTGCCGGTCGCCTTCATCATCCCGATCGTGATGCTGGGCGCGGTGACCATGACCATCGGTCTCTTCGCCGAGCCCTTCGTCACCTATGCCCGTGATGCCGGCGACGTGCTGGTCGATCCGCCGCTCTATATCGCGCCGGTCTTCGGCGCCGAGGCGGCTGCGGAGGCCGGGGCGCTGATCGCGGGTGACGCCGTGGAGGCGGAGGTGATCGAGACGGATCTGATCGAAAACGGTGCGGATGACGGCGTCGAAGAGGAGGTTCGGTAATGGCTTTGTTGAATCCGCTTCGCCTTTTGCTGCTCGGCCAGCTCTTCATCGTCTTCATCCTTGCGCTGATCCAGTCGGCCTCGCGCGTGGCGATCGCGGCCGTGTCGCCGCTGGAGAGCCTCAAGCCCGCCGTGGTGGCGGTTCCGCTCGATCTGCGCACGGATCTGGGCATCGCCACGCTTGCCAACATGGTCTCGCTGACGCCCGGCACCACCTCGCTCCACGTCTCCGAAGACCGCAAGACGCTCTACGTGCATGTGCTGGACAATCCCGGCACCGACGCGGTGGCGCAGGACATCAAGGGCACCTTCGAAGGCCTGATCCGGAGGATCGAAGATGTTTGAATCCGTCGATGCTTTCGTGACCGGAACGGCGGTCTTTCTGCTCGTCATCCTGGTGATCGCCCTGGTCGGCGCCGCCGTGCGCATGATCGTGGGGCCCGGCTATGCCGACCGCTTCATCGCCCTCGACATGCTCACGGGGCTCGCCGTGGCGGCCTGCGCGCTGACGGCGGCGGTGACGTTGCGGCGTGAATTCCTCGATGTCGGGCTGGGCGTCGCGCTGATCGCCTTCCTCGCCACGGTGGCGCTCGCCTCGTTCCTCGAGAAGAAGGAGAGGAAGCCATGATCCTCGCGATAGTCGCTCTGCTGTTCAAGCTGGTCGGCGTCGGCTTCCTCTGCGTGGCCACGATCGGTGTCCTGCGTTTCGTCGATCCGTTCCAGCGCATGCACGCCTCGACCAAGGCCGGGACGCTCGGGGCCGGCCTCGTGCTGGTGGGTGTCGCCATCGACATGGCCACGCTGGAGGCGATTCTGGTCGCCGGCGCGACATTTCTCTTCCTGCTCGCCACCCTGCCCGTCGCCGGCCACATGCTGGGCCGCGCCTCCTATATTTCCGGCGCGCCGCTGGAAAGCAGCGAGGATGCGCTCGAAGGCGTGCTGCCGCGCTCCGCGAAACCGCTGGAGGCGCGTGGTGAAGCGGGTTTCGAGCGGCGCATCGGGGCGATGCTCGGTGGCGATGACGACGATGCGACCGGAGCGGACGGCTCCTCGCCGGAAGCCCGGCCGGAAGCGTCCGGCGCCGGTCAGGCCGCCCCGGTTGAAGGCGCTTTCGCCGCATCGGGCTACGACGCGGTCCGCTTCGCCATTTTCGGGCCCGATGCCAAGGCCATCGCCCGGCGCGCAGAGGCACTCGCCCATGCCCGGTCGGTTCCGTTATCCGGCATCGCCGTGATCGACGAGGATTGCATCGCCCGGGCCAAGGTGCCCGATCCGGGCGAAGTGATCCGCTCGGCGCTGGCCGGCACGCTCGCGGAAACGCAGGGCGTGACGGCAGAAAGCCGCGTGCCGTTCTCGCTGACCTACGAGGAGGGCGATCCGCTCGCCCTGATCCCGGCATCCGACGGGGCTGCGCGCGAATTGCTGCTGCTGCCCTGCGAAGGCTGGTGCGATCACGGGGCGGATCTCGGCCTGGCCGCCGGAGAAGCCGCGCCGGGCGACAAGCTCTTCGCGCTCGCCGAACGCCATGCCGGTGCGACCCTGTTCGTCGGTACGGCGCAGGAGAGCGGGCCCGTCGCGATCCTTCACGACGGCTCCGATGCGGTACAGAGCCTCGCGCTCTGGGCGCTCGGCTCGGGGCTTTGGGAGGCGAAGGAGATCCTCCTCGCCGGCGAGCCGGATGCCGCACATGTCCAGGGAATCGAGGCGGCTGCGGGTGAGAACGGGCTGACGCTGACGCGGTCGGATGCGATTCCGGCTTCAGCCGGAGCCGTGATCATGCACAAGCCGCCTGCGGGGCCGCTTCATGATGCGGGCGCATTCTGGCAGGATCGTATCGCGAGGGGCTTTCGCGGGGACGTGCTGGTCGGCTGAACACCGTATCGCCTCAGCCGCATGCGCGTCATGATCGATGATCCGGGCCGGCATATCGACGCCGGGACGACCCGGTTCGTATCAGGGGAGCGCGTGACAAGCCATGGCGAAAGTCGTCGTGCGGCGCTGGCCGCTCACCCTCACCCTGCCGCTCGGCGCCTCGCTCGCCATGTTCCTGGTGGCGCTCGCCACGACCCAGATCGCGCTGCTCCTGCAGGAGGATCGCGAGATCCGGGCGCTGGAGAGCAAGGCCGCGATCTTCCTTGATGCCGTCGCCGACGGCGTGGCGCTCTCCC
>PXAW01000228.1 GCA_003567055.1 Hyphomicrobiales bacterium | reverse complement strand
TCGTGGCGGATTGAGCGGCGGCACTTTCACTTCTCAGCCGCGCTCTCACCCCTGGATCATGCTGAAATCGGCCACGGCGCGGGTGGCTTCGCGCAGGGCGTGGAGCAGACGCAGGCGGTTGTCGCGCAAGCCCGGATCCTCGGCATTGACGGTGACCTTCTCGAAGAAACCGTCGACCGGCGCGCGCAATTGCGAGAGGGCGCGCATGGCGGCTTCGAAATCCTCCTTCGCGATCGCGGCCTGCGCCTCTTCGCGGCTGCGGGCGAGCGCGACGGCGAGGGCCTTTTCCTCGATCTGGCCGCGCTCCTGGATCAGGGCGAGATCGGGGGCGGCGTCGAAGGTCTTGCCGTCCTTCTTTTCCTCGATGCGCAGGATATTGGCTGCGCGCTTGAATCCCGCGAGCAGGTTGGCGCCGTCTTCCGTATCGAGGAAACGCCCGAGCGCCTCGACCCGGCGCACGGCGGAGGTGAGATCGTCCTGGCCGGGCAGCGCGAAGACGGCATCGATCAGATCGTGGCGCGCGCCGTGATCGCGCAGATAGACCTTGAGGCGATCCACCAGGAAGGCGAGCAGATCGGCTTCGTCGGACCGCGTAGGCGCGCCGCCTTGCTTGCCTGAATCGCGTTTGCCGACGCCGGACGTGACCGCGACGCCCTGTTCGGCGAGGCGTTCGCCCCAGGCGATGAAGAGCGGTTCGAAAACGCGCGACAGCGCGAGCCGCACGCCGTTATCGTGCAGGAGCCGGATCACCCCGAGCGCGGCGCGGCGCAGGGCATAGGGATCCTTCGAGCCGGTCGGCTTCTCGTCGATCGCCCAGAAGCCGGTCAGCGTATCGATCTTGTCGGCCAGAGCCACGGCGATGGTGACGGGCTCCGCCGGTACGGCATCGGTGGGGCCGAGGGGACGGTAATGATCCCCGATGGCGGCGGCAACGGCTTCATCTTCGCCCTGTGCCTGCGCATAATAGCGCCCCATCAGACCCTGCAATTCGGGGAATTCGCCGACCATCTCGGTGACGAGATCGGCCTTGGAGAGCTGCGCGGCGCGCGCCGCGAGAGCGGGATCGGCGCCCACGATCGGAGCCAGTTCGCGCGCGAGATCGCCGATCCGGGCGATGCGGGCGGCCTGGGTGCCGAGTTTCTCGTGGAAGATGATCGAATCGAGGCGCGGCAGACGCGCTTCCAGCCCGGTGGCGCGATCGGTCTCCCAGAAGAATTTCGCATCGGAGAGCCGCGCGCGCACCACGCGCTCGTTCCCCGCCACGATCTGCGCGCCGCCATCGCTGGCCGCGATATTGGCGACCATGATGAACCGGTTGGCAAGCCGCCCGTCCGGGCCGGCGAGCACGAAGCATTTCTGGTTGGTGCGGATGGTGGCGCGAATCACCTCATCGGGAATGGCGAGAAACGCCTCGTCGAAGCTGCCCATCAGGGTCACCGGCCATTCGACCAGCCCGGCCACCTCTTCGAGCAGGGCATCGTCTTCCACCAGCGTCAGCCCCTGGGCGAAGGCGAGATCGCGCGCGTCATGGGCGATGATGTCGGCGCGCTGCTGCGAATCGGTGATGACTTTCGCTTTCTCCAGAGCAGCGACGTAATCGTCGAGCCGGCGCACGGGGATCGGCCCGGGCGCGAGGAAGCGGTGACCGTAAGTGACGTCGCCCGCCGCGATGCCGCCGATCTCGAAATGCACGATCTCCGGCTCCTCGGTCTCGGGGCCGAAAGTGCAGAGAATCGAACGCAGCGGGCGCACCCATGTCAGCGAACCGGGCGTGGCTGATTGCGCACCCCAGCGCATGGATTTCGGCCAGGGAAAGCCGCGAATGATCTCCGGCAGGATTTCGGCGAGAACCTCGGGCGTGGGCAGGCCGGGGCGCTCGATCACGGCGACGTAGAAATCGCCTTTCTTCGCGTCGCTGCGGATCTCGGCATCCTCGACGCGCGCCAGCCCCGCGCCCTTGAGGAAGCCCGCAAGCGCTGCTTCCGGCGCGCCGACGCGCGGGCCCTTGCGCTCCTCGCGCCGATCCTCACCCTTTGCCGGCAGGCCGGCAATATGGAGCGCGAGCCGGCGCGGCGTCACCAGCGTGCGCGCGCCCTCATAGAGAAAGCCCCGCTCGACCAGCGCATCGGTCACCCGCTTGCGCAGATCCTCGGCGGCCTTGCGCTGCATGCGCGCGGGAATTTCCTCGCTGAACAGTTCGAGCAGAAGATCGGGCATGGGAGGGCGCCTGGGCCAAGTGTTGCAAAAGCTGTCGACCACGGGGCTATAGCGGGTCGAAGGCAGGCGCGGCAAGAGAGAACGGCATTGCGGCAATGTTGCGCGCAGGCATGGATGCCGTTCAGGCAGCCGCCTGGTTTTCGTCGAGAGCCGCCACCACGACATCCGCGATCGACAGGCAGGAGGTCAGCCCCGGGCTCTCGATGCCGAACAGGGCGACATGGAGCGGCAGGCCGTGATCTTCCGGCCCGCAGATCATGAAATCCGCCGCCGGTTCGCCGGGGCCGGAGAGTTTGGGGCGGATGCCGGAATAATCGGCGGTCAGCACGTCATCG
>PXAW01000077.1 GCA_003567055.1 Hyphomicrobiales bacterium | reverse complement strand
CGACGTGACCGTGCAGGCGCAGATTCTGGCGCTGCTCGCCGATCTGAAGAAGCGGCTCGGCATGGCGATGCTGTTCATCACGCATGATCTGGGCATCGTGCGCAGCATCGCCGACAAGGTCTGCGTGATGACCAATGGCCAGATCGTCGAAGCGGGCAGCGTGGCGCAGGTCTTCGGCAATCCGCAGCACGAATATACCCGGCGCCTGCTCGCGGCAGAGCCGAAGGGCCGCCCGCATCCGGTGCCCGCAGGCGCGCCGGTGGTCGTCGAAGCCGGGCCGATCAAGGTCTGGTTTCCGATCAAGAAGGGCTTCTTCGGTCGCACCGTCGATCATGTGAAGGCGGTCGACGAGGTCAGCGTCAGCGTACGCCAGGGCGAGACGGTCGGCGTCGTGGGCGAATCCGGTTCCGGCAAGACGACACTCGGCCTCGCCATCCTGCGCCTGATCTCGTCACAGGGCCCGGTGGCCTTCCTCGGCAACCGGATCGACGGGCTGAAATCGAAGCAGATCAGGCCCATGCGCAAGAATATGCAAGTGGTCTTCCAGGATCCCTACGGCTCGCTCTCGCCGCGTATGTCGGTGACGCAGATCGTCGAGGAAGGCCTGCTCGTGCTCGATCGCGGGCTCTCGGCCGATGAGCGGCGTGAGGTCGTGGCGCGGGCGCTGATCGATGTCGGGCTCGATCCCTCCGCCATGGATCGCTATCCGCATGAATTTTCCGGCGGCCAGCGCCAGCGCATCGCCATCGCGCGCGCCATGGCGCTGGAGCCGCAATTCGTGCTCCTGGACGAGCCGACCTCGGCACTCGACATGTCCGTACAGGCCCAGATCGTCGAGCTCTTGCGCGAACTGCAAGAGAAGCGCAAACTCGCCTACATGTTCATCAGCCATGATCTCAAGGTGGTGCGCGCACTCGCCAACCACGTCATCGTGATGCAGAACGGACGCGTCGTGGAGCAGGGCGACGCGGACCGTGTCTTCGACGCGCCTGAAAGCCCCTATACCCGCGCCCTGTTTGCCGCAGCCTTCGACCTCGAAGCGGCGGGTGCCGGTATCGTTTCCGATTGATCGGGCCATGTCCGTTGCTCACAAACGCGCCCTCCTGATCGTCCTCGACTCGGTGGGGATCGGCGGCGCGCCGGATGCGGCGGCCTATGGCGACGAAGGCGCGAACACGCTCGGCCATATCGCGCAGGGCTGCGCCAACGGCGCCGGTGATCGCGCCGGGCTGCGCGCCGGCCCGCTGCATCTGCCCAATCTCGCGCGTCTGGGTCTCGGCCATGCCATGCGCGGGGCCAGCGGCGAGACATATCCGGATCTGATGCGAGGCGGCGAACCCGCCGGGCTCTGGGGCCACGCGGTCGAGACATCGCGCGGCAAGGATTCGCCCTCGGGGCATTGGGAGATCGCCGGCTGCCCGGTCGATTTCGACTGGGGCTATTTCCCCGACACGCAGCCGACATTCCCACAATGGCTGACGGATGCCCTGATCAGCGAGGCCCGTCTGCCCGGCATTCTCGGCAATCGCCACTCACCCGGCACCGCCATCGTCGAGCAATGGGGCGCCGAGCATCTGCGCACCGGCAAGCCGATCTGCTACACCTCCGTCGACAGCGTGTTGCAGATCGCAGCGCACGAGCAGCAATTCGGCCTCGAGCGGCTTTACGAGACCTGCCGCATCGCCCGGCGCCTGTGCGATCCGCTGAAGATCGGGCGGATCATCGCCCGCCCCTTCAAGGGCGACGCGCAATCCGGCTTCAGCCGCACCGCCAACCGCAAGGATTTCGCCATACCGCCGCCGGAGGGCACGATCTTCGACAGGCTGCACGATGCGGGGCGCGCCGTCATCAGCGTCGGCAAGATCGGTGACATCTTCGCCCATCGCCATACCGGCGAGGAGGTCAAGCCGTCCGGCGATGATGCCTGCCTGAGCGCCGCCATCACCGCGCTCGACCGCCTGCCGCCGGGCGGGCTGATCTTCGCCAATCTGGTCGATTTCGATTCCGATTACGGCCATCGCCGCGACCTGCCCGGCTATGCGGCTGCGCTCGAGGCCTTCGATCGCCGCGTGCCGGAAATCGAGGCGGCGCTCGCGCCCGGCGATCTGTGCATCCTCACCGCCGATCACGGCAACGACCCGACCTGGCGCGGCACCGATCACACCCGCGAGCAGGTCCCGATCATCGGCTTCGGCCCCGGTCTCACCGGCGGTACGGTCGGGCGGCGCGAGAGCTTTGCCGATATCGGCGCGACCATCACGCAATGGCTTGGAGTCGCCCCGCCGCGCCATGGCCGGCCTTTCACGATCATCGCATGAAACGACAACGCCCCGGTTGATGCCGGGGCGCTCGCAATTCGCGGGGCAGACTGGTGCTCAGTCCTTGACGCGCTCAGTCCTTGGCGCGCTCAGTCCTTGGCGCGCTCAGTCCTTGGCGCGCTCCACATAGGAGGCGTCTTCCGTCATCACCACGATGCGCGTGCCGGTGGCGATATGCGGCGGCACCATGGTGCGCACGCCGTTATTGAGCATGGCGGGCTTGTAGGAGGACGAAGCCGTCTGGCCCT
>PXAW01000462.1 GCA_003567055.1 Hyphomicrobiales bacterium | reverse complement strand
GTTGTCGCGGATCTCGCCGCGCAGGCCGAGCCGTGTCAGCGGATCGTCGGACGCAGCCTCGGCAGCCGGATCGGCGAAGGCGGTGACCAGCGTGCCGATCGATTCGAACGAGGTCGGGCGGCGCGGCGGCATCGGCAGCGAATCGAGGCTCGCGAGGGAGGCGGGCATCCCGCCCGTGTCAGCTGCCTGCGACGCGTCGGCAATACCGGTATCAACAAGGCGGCCCTCGGCTGCATCGGCGGAGACGAGCGCCTCCGGACCCTGCTGCCAGACCATGGCGGGGCCGAGATCGGCGGGGCGCGGCGCCGGCAGCGGCGGGGCCTCGGCGACGGCGAGATTGCGCGACGGCGCCGCATCATCAAGAGACGGGCTGCTCTGCGCCGGACGCGGTGCGGGCGGCGGCGGTGGCGGCGCTTCCGGCAGCGAGGGCGTGATGCGCTGCGGCGCCTGGGCGACGGCGGCGGGCGCGGCAGGAGCCGGCGCGGAAGGCGCGGGCGCAGCCTGCTGACGGCTCGGCGCCGGAGCGCGCGCGGGCAACGAATCCGCCTCGGCGATGTCCTGCTCGCTTTCCTCGGGAATGCCGAACAGGGCGCGCCAGAGGCTGCGCCGGCGTGTCGGCGCTTCTGCCACCTGACGCCCGGTCTCACCCATCACGGTGCCGCCGGCGGCGAGGATCTCGCGGCGCGCCTGGTCGAACCGGGCGAGCGGCTTGCCGTCGGCGGGGATGTGGACGGTGCGCTCGTCGGGGAACAGGCCGACCAGCTGCCGGCGGTTCATGCGCGGCCAGTGGCGCACGCCGCCGGTATCGAGATGCACGAAAGGCGTATTGGCGCGCGGATAATAGCCGACGCCACCACGCTGCATGCGCAGACCGATCGTGCGGATGCGCTCCGCCGGGACGTCCGGCAGGTAGAAATCGACCGCCTTGCCGAGCGTGTGCTGGCTCTGCTGCGCGACATTGCGCGAGCGCCGGCGCAGGGCCTCGTTGGTCTGGGGCGCGCGGTAGGCGGAGACGACATGCACGGGCTGGCGCGAGCCGGTGGAGCGATGCACTTCCCAGAGCAGATCATAGAGGCGCGGATCCATCTCCTTGGGCTCGTCGCGGCGCCAGTCGCGCATCACCCAGTCGAGCTGGCGCAGCCCGTTGCGTTCATAACGCCCGTGCCGCCGGAAAGTGACGCTGACGCGCTCGCCGGTATGCATCTGGATGATCTCGAGGGTGCGGGTATCGCCATTGGCCACCGCATCCTGCGTGCCCCGGGTCAATGCGACCAGAACCACCAGAGACAGGGCCACAGCCACGACGCGACGCGCGCCGACACGGCCGAGAAACGCTTTGATCCGCCCCGATCCCACGATTTCTACTCGCCTCCCGCCACCGGTTCTGCGCATCCGCACGATCCGCGCATCCGATTCTGCCATGCGCGACATTCGAACGGAAACATTAACGCCGCGTAAACCCTGTGCGGCGACCACCCCGCCGCGCGCCCGGCACTACCGTCATGCAATCTGATACGGCAAAGTGCAAGCCCGGTCACGCCGTGGCGCACAAGAGGGGGCTTCTGCGTAATATGAAAAACGCCCGGCGGAGAAACTCCACCGGGCGGCCTGTCACGGCGATATGGGGTGAGGGTCAGCCGAAGACGCTGCCGAAAATGTTACCGGGATTCAATCCGCCGGGGATCAGACGGTTCGTAGCTGTGCTCACTGCGCCTTCAACGTTGCCGCTGAACAAAGATGAACCAATATTGAGTGCATCACTTGCAGAAAAGCCTTCACCAAACACATCGAACTGATCAAGTCTTGCGGCTAAGCTGGTCAACGGGTCCTGTTTACCGACCAAATCCTGGATGAAACCCGCAAGCGCATTGCCGGGCCCGCCCAGTTCCACGCTCTGCACCAGCGTGGACAAAGCTGCATTCGCGAGATCCGTTGACTGTGCATTATCCAAGAAATTCAGGCCACCCTGGACAATCGGGTCATTGGTCGACTGACCGACAGTCGACAGGATATTTGTGAGCGGGCTGGCATTAAGCGGAGCGATGGACATGAAATTCTCCAAAAACAAAAGAGTGACAATGAAATGAAGCTAAAAGAAATTAACCATAATTTCAATGAATTTTAAATGCTTTTTAGTAATATATATATCATTATTCAAAAACCAAAACGGCCTCCCCACACGGGGGAGGCCGTCTCCTCGGCCGATATGGCGCAACCTGTCCGGATCAGGCGGCCTCGGCTTCGGGCTCATCCTCTGCGAGGACATCGTCGGAATCGAGGTTGATCGGAAGGCCCTCGGCAATGTCGGCCTCGGAATCGAGGTCGAGACCCGGCTCCTCACCACCCATTTCACCGCGCCGCACGTCATTGGCGACATCCACCGCGCCCCAGACGAGGAACTGGCCGAGATCCGTACGGGCCAGGTTCAGGAACGCGTTTCTGAACGCATCCTCGTCACCCGCGTCGAGGAGGTCGAAAAGCTCATCGAATGCGGCGAGGACATTCTCCGGCGGCTGGTGTTGGCGGGCTATGCGGTCAGCACCGGCGTGCTCAACCGCCGGGATGCC
>PXAW01000051.1 GCA_003567055.1 Hyphomicrobiales bacterium | reverse complement strand
TCTCGGCCACGAAGGCCAACCGCCCGCGTCGGATCTGGCCGATTGCACCGCGGCGCAGAAGCACCCGCTGGCTCGTGTCGGCCCAGTTCACCCGCCAGAGCTCGACCTCGGCATTGTCCCAGCGCCCGTCGAGAATGTCGGTCTCGGTGATCCGATCCGAGGACAGCACGCCCTCGGCGTCCTGCGCATCGACCGAGAGGTCGGATCCCGCGCGAACCTCGGAGGCGGTGAAGCCGCTCTCGGGCTCGAAGTCCGTCCCATCGAAGTTGAGCACCCGGTCGTGATCGGTGAAGCCGAAGGTGACGCCGTCGGCCCGCGTGATGCGCCAGCACCAGGACAAGGTCGTTGTGCCCTCATCGAGGTGGGCCTGCAGGTCGGGGGAAAGTGCCTTCATCGGTCATCCTTTGCCCGAGTTGCGGGGCAGTATGCGCGCCGGCAGGACCTCGCTCGGCTGGCGCGGACGAGCCGGAAATGCTATCGTCGATTCGGGAGGTGTCACTTGCCCATCATCATCGACGAGATCGGCGGCACTCCCGGATCCCCGAACACGCCGCAAAACGACAAGGCGGCCATCGAGGCCGCAGCCCGCAGGACGCTCGCACTGATTGCCCTCGCGCGCGAACGGGACGCCCGACTTGCGCCGCCCTGACCGTCCTCCCCTCGTCGCGGCAAGGCCGATCATCCATCTTGATGGCAATCGCCGCAGCGAGATCGAGGCCGCGCTCGTGGTCCTGGACCTGCGGCTGCCGCGCCATGGCATGGCCCATGTCGAACTTCGGCTGCACGCAGCGCCCACGCGTGGCAACTTTCCCTTTACCGACATCACCCATGGCCGGCGGGTCGCCGTCAGATACGGCACCGCCCGGTCGGTTCCGGTCTTCGATGGAGAAATCACGGCGATCGAGCTCAGTATCGTCGACGGTCTCCCTGAACTCGCCATTCTCGCCGAGGACAGCCTGCATCGCCTCGCTCGACGGATGGTCTCGACAACCTTCACGGAGCGGACTGCAGACGATGTCGTGCGATCGCTCGCCGAAGCGACGGGCCTGCAGGTGGACACCACCCTTGGCAGTCCGCCGGCAACCCATGTCAAGGGAGCCGAAAGCGACCTGGCATTTCTCCTCCGGATGGTCTCGGGGCACGGTGCGGCGCTCCGCATCGAACAGGGACGGGTTCGTGCCGGACCGGAGGCAACTGATCCGCAGCCTATCTCGATCCAGACCAGCACGTTGCGCGAGCTGCGCGTCATCGCGGACCTCAACTGGCAACCCGGCACTGTGACGGTGCGGGGCTGGAACCTTGCTCAGAACGAGGTTGTCGAAACGACCGCCGTGCCCGCGGCTCAGCAGATGCAGAGCGGAGCCGAGCTCGCCGCGCAGCTCGGTTGGGGCGCAGACTTTGTCGTTCCCCGTGACTTACTCGAGGCGTCGACCTCGGAGATCATCGCCCGTGTCGAGACGACCCGGGCGGCCGAGCGCTTCCTGCACGGGGAGATCCTCGCCACTGAGAGCCAATTGGTGCCGGGCAGGGAGGTCGAAGTCACCGGAATTGACCACCGTTTCGCCGGTCGCTACCGCGTCGGCGACTGCCGTCACCGCTTCTCCCGCCAGGACGGTCTGACGGTTCAGGCACGGATCGCGCGGCCGTACTGGCACCCATGATCGCGGAGGCAACCCCGATGAAACCTGAAGCACCCGCCTGGACCGCCGGCATCCATCTTGGGAAGGTCCTCGATGACAGGGACCCGATGGGCCTCAACCGTGTCTCCGTCGACCTTATCGGCCTCGACCTCACCCTCTGGGCACCGGTCATCATCCCCGGCGGCGGCACCGGCTATGGCGTGGCGCTGACGCCGCGGAAGGACGAGATTGTCGCCGTGGCCTTCCCGGGCGGCGACCCCGCACACCCTCTCGTTCTCGGCGCGCTCTGGTCGGGCGCCCGCGCACGGCCGCAGGCGGCGGGCGATCCCAACGCGAGTTATGCGATCGTCTCCCCAGGAGGGGCCGTGATCCGGATGGAGGATCGCGAAGGCCCCCGTGAGCCCACCATCGACATCAGCACAGACAACGGGACACGGATTCGCATCGACGGGGGCGCCGGCGGGAATATCCTGATCGAGCACCCGAAAGGATCGGTTACACTCGACGCAAAAGGCATTGCCGTGGCCAGCAAGACGGCCGTATCGGTGTCAGCCGCAACCGTCGAAGTCTCTGCCGGAATGGTGACGATCAACTCCGGCCTGATCAAGGCGACTGGCGTGATGCAGTGCGATACCCTGATCGCGAATAACGTCGTTGCTGCGAGCTACACGACCGGCGACGGCAACATATTTTAGCGCCTTCATTGGTGATCAATGGCGCGTGGCAGGACCGCGATAGCGCCGTCATCGCTGATGGCGACGGTCGGTGATCGGCCCGGACCCGGTCGGTGCGTGGAACCCGCGCTCGATCCGATCGCGCAGACCGATCAGCCCCAGGCCGAGGGCGATGAGCGTGACAGGGGCGGCATCGCCGGTGCCAGCGAGGGTCGCGATGAGGCGCGCGAGATCGGAAAATGTGCCATGCTCGGGC
>PXAW01000300.1 GCA_003567055.1 Hyphomicrobiales bacterium | reverse complement strand
TTCCGCGTCGTGAAAGTAGAAATTCACGACATCGAGCCGGAACCCGTCGACGCCGCGATCGAGCCAGAACCGCGCCACGTCGAGCGCGGCCTGGCGAACCTGCGGGTTGTGGAAGTTCAGGTCCGGCTGGGAGGCGAGGAAATTGTGCAGATAATATTGCCGGCGCCGCGAATCCCATTCCCAGGCCGGCCCGCCGAAGATCGACAGCCAGTTGTTGGGCGGGGTGCCGTCCGGCTTCGGATCGGCCCAGACATACCAGTCCGCCTTTGGATTGTCGCGGCTGGCGCGGCTCTCGCGAAACCAGGGATGGCGATTCGAACTGTGCGATAGCACCAGATCGATGATCACGCGCAGGCCCCGCTCATGCGCCGCCGCGATCAGCGCGTCGCAATCGGCGAGGGTCCCGAAGATCGGATCGACATCGCAGTAATCGGCCACGTCGTAACCGAAATCCTCCATCGGCGAGACGAAGAACGGCGAAACCCAGATCGCATCCGCACCCAGATCCGCGACATAGTCGAGCCGCGCGGCGATGCCGGCGAGATCGCCGATCCCGTCGCCATTGCTGTCAAGGAAGGAGCGCGGATAGATCTGGTAGACCACGGCATGGCGCCACCAGTTCGGATCGCTCGGACTCAGCTGTCTCGCCATCAGGCTGCCTCCTGCACAATCAAATCCACTTACGAAACGACGGCATCGCCGATGCGTTGCATGATCGATGCGTGATCGGGCGGGTCGGCACCGGCACGGGTGCAGGTCAGCGCCGCCGCACTCGCGGCATAGGCGAGCGGGAAGCGCATGGCATCCGCGCCGCAGGCCGCGAGACCCGCGCGATCGAAGGGACCGTAGCGGGCCAAAGCCGCCAGAAATGCGGCATGAATACTGTCGCCAGCGCCCACCGCATCGACGACCCTTACCTGCGGCGGGCGCACGGTCAGCATGAAATCGCGATGATGCAGCCGCGCGTCGGCGCCGCCATCGGTGACGATGACGACGGCTGGGCCGGCGCCCCCGTGACCGGCGAGCGCGCGCGCCGCAAAGCCATGCGGATCATCGTAACCGGTCGCGAGATCCGCCGCGCTCGCCTTGACGATGTCGGCCTTTGCCAGACAGGCCTCGAAGGCACCGCGCCAGGCCGCGTCAGGGGGCGTGAGCGCCGGGCGCAGATTGGGGTCGAGGCTGATCAGCCGCCGGCCCGCTTCGCGCGCAACGAGGCTGCGCAAGGCGTCGCCGGAGGGCTCCAGCGCAATCGGGAAGGAGCCGATGACCAGCGCCCGCACGGGCGAATCATCGCGGAGCATGAGCGCGTCGGCGGGCAGGTCGAGATCGGCGACGTGCTCGCCGTAGAACCCGTAAGCCGGCTCACCGGCCGCATCGCGGGAGACGGCGACGATGCGTGTGGGATGAGCGCTCTCGGTCGCCGATGCCGGCACGACGCCTTCCGCGTGCAGCCGCGCGCGCAGCCATCGCCCGAACACGTCTGCGGAGAGGCCACCGAGATAGCCCGCTTCGAAACCGTTCTCGGCGCCGAGCCGCGCGAGCCCGACAGCGCAATTGAAGGCCGATCCGCCCGGCACCGGTCGCGCCGCGAGATCCGCGCCCTGCGGATCGACGAGAAGATCGACGAGCGCTTCACCACATACGAGAATCATGCTTGTCCGAACTTCGAGCGATGCGGGAGCGATCGCCCGGAAAGGCGATCACGGCAAGCCGGCACGACGCGGCGGAAATCCCGCCACGTCGCCGCGAGATTGTGCATGCAAGATGCCGTGTCGCAAGCACCATACAGCGATCACAAGTGCATTTTCCCTCGCCGCAACGCACAATAATCGGCTCCGGCGCGCAGCCTGGATCAAGATACAAAAAGCGCTACAAAGCTTACAAATCAACGATTGAAATATTATTTTGCACTGCAAGAAATAATCTGCCTGCCATCCCTGCAGCGTTACGATTCATCTGCAACGATATTGCTGCAAATCGCCGCGCCTGTCCGATTCTCAACACGGGCCGATAGATCCAATACCGTACAGATCCTGTTCAGATCTGCGTAATCGCGCATTGCCGCATTGACACGCGCATCATGATGGGGGAGCGTAAGAACAACCTAAAAGCAGTCGTTTCTCGATCCGGGATGGCGGAGATTGCCCGATACGCCCGACGGAACGGCTCAAAACCAGGGAGGTTTGCTCATGCAACGCAAGCTCTGCGCCGGCGTAGCGCTCGCGGCGATCATCGCCGGCGGCGCCGCCTTTTCCGACGAGGCGCTGGCACAGGATCTGGTCTTCGCGCCCGGTGAGGACGAACGGCTGAACTGGGCGAGTTTCGAAGCATTCGCCGAAGCCCATGATTTTTCCGGCGAGCGCCTGACCGTCGCCGGCCCATGGACGGGCCTCGATGCGCGGCTCGTGGAGAGCGTTCTGGCCTATTTCGCCGAGGCGACGGGCGCCGAGGTCGTCTATTCCGGCTCCGACAGTTTCGAGCAGGATATCGTGATCTCGACCCAGGCCGGCTCGGCGCCCAACATCGCCGTCTTCCCGCAGCCGGGACTGGCCGCCGACATGGCCGCCCAGGGTTTCCTCGAACCGCTCGGCGAAGACACGGCGGATTGGGTGCGCGAGAACTACTCCGCCGGGGAATCCTGGGTCGATCTGGGCAGTTTCACCGGGCCGGACGGCGATGATGCGCTCTACGGTTTCTTCTACAAGGTCGATGTCAAATCCCTCGTCTGGTACAGCCCGGACCAGTTCTTCGAGGCGGGATACGACATTCCTCAGACCATGGAGGAACTCAAGGCGCTCACGGAAGAGATCGTCGCCGATGGCGGCACGCCCTGGTGCATCGGTCTCGGCGCCGGCGCCGCGACCGGCTGGCCGGCAACCGACCGGGTCGAGGATCTGATGCTGCGCCTGCACGAGCCGGAGATCTATGACGGCTGGGTCGACAATTCCATCCCCTTCGACGATCCTCGCGTGATCGAGGCGATCGAAGCCTATGGCTGGTTTGCCCGCAATGACGATTTCGTCGCCGGCGGTGTCGAGGCCGTCCCCACGACCGATTTCCGCGACAGCCCGGCCGGGCTCTTCACCTTCCCGCCCGGCTGCTACATGCACAAGCAGGCAAGCTTCATCCCGACCTTCTTCCCCGAAGGCACGGAATACGGCTTCGACGTCGATTTCTTCTATTTCCCCGCCTTCGAGGATCGCGATCTCGGCAACCCGGTCATGGGTGCGGGCACGCTGTTTGCGATCGCCGACGATTCGGAAGCCGCACGCGGCCTGATGGCGTTCCTGCAGACCCCGATCGCGCATGAGATCTGGATGGCACAATCGGGCTTCCTCACCCCCTATCTCGAGGCCAATCCGGAGGCTTACGGCGACGATGCCCTGCGCGCCATGGGCGAGATCCTGCTCGAGGCGACCACTTTCCGCTTCGACGCGTCCGATCTGATGCCCGGCGAGATCGGGGCCGGCGCCTTCTGGACCGGCATGGTCGACTATACCACCGGCGCCGATGCCGAGGATGTCGCCCGCATGATCCAGGATCGCTGGGACGCGATGCGCTGATCGCGCAATGCGGCGCGCGGAGGATATCCGCGCACCGCTGATCCGGCCTGCATGAGAAAAACGAAGCAGGCCGCCTTCAGGGGGAAGCGTCATGACACCGATGCTGCAGGGCCTGTTGACGATCGTCATCGGCGTGAGTGCCTGTGTGGGTTATTTCTACGCCGCAAACCTGTTTCTCGACAAGGTTCTGTTGCCCGCCCGCGGGCCGCATGCCGGGCGCAACATCAACCGCGCGAACCGGATCCGGCCCTGGATATTCCTGTTCCCGGCCCTGTTCGTGCTCGGGCTCTATCTCGTCTATCCGGTGATCGGCTCGTTCCATCGCTCGCTGTTCGATCGCTCGGGCGAGACATTCATCGGCCTGGGCAATTACGTCGCCCTGTTCAATGCCTCCGATTTCCGCATCAGCGTGTTCAACAACCTGCTCTGGATCATCGTGGTGCCGGCCTCGGCCACCTTCATCGGCCTGATCGCGGCGCAGCTCACCGATCGCCTGACCTGGGGCAATATCGCCAAATCGATGATCTTCATGCCGATGGCGATCTCCTTCGTCGGCGCCTCGCTGATCTGGAAATTCGTCTATGCCGTCAATCCCGATATCGGCCTGATCAACGCTTTCCGCTTCGCCTTCGGCGCCGAACGCAGCGTCGATGTGATCCAGATACCGTTCTGGAACAATTTCTTCCTGATGGTGATCCTGATCTGGATCAAGACGGGCTTTGCCATGGTGATCCTGTCTGCCGCCCTGCGCGGTATTCCGGAGGAGACGATCGAGGCTGCGATCATCGACGGAGCCAATCCCTGGCAGGTCTTCTTCAGGATCAAGGTGCCGCAGATCATGGGTACCATCGTTGTCGTCTGGACGACGATCACCATCCTCGTGCTCAAGGTTTTCGACATCGTCTACACCATGACGGGCGGCAATTTCGGCACGGAAATCCTGCCCAGTTACATGATGAGCTACATGTTCCGTGATGACGGGCGCGCCACGGCGGTGGCCTTCGTGATCATGATCCTCGTCCTGCCGGTGATGATCTGGAACATCGTTCAGGCCCGGCGCGAAGTGCGGTGAGGAGGCGGGAACATGGATTCGATTGCCGGCAAGAAATCGCGCCTGACATGGGCGGTCAACATCGCCGTCGTGCTGCTCGTGATCCTGTGGCTGATTCCCACCATCGGGCTGTTCGTCTCCTCCTTCCGTGACCGCGACCAGATTTCGCAATCGGGCTGGTGGGTGGCGCCGCTGCCGGTCGAGCTGACCTTCCGCAGCCGGGTCGACCCCCGTGACCAGCGCGAGGAAAACGGACGCTTCATCATCGAGGGCAACGTCTTCGCCGATCCCGCCAATGCCGCACGCTTCCCCGATGGGCGCGGCGAGGTGGTGCGATTCGGCATACGCGGCGCCGCGCCTTCGGAATTCCCGGCAGGCGCCGAAGCTGAGCTGCGCACCGGCGGCACGCTCGCCGTGGCGCGCGACGGTGCATTCCGCGTGGATGCGCCCGAGGCCTTCGAGCGGCGCGGGCCGACCATCTATTTCGAGGCGCGCACACCGCCGCAATTCACGATGCAGAATTACTGGACGGTGCTGACGGCGGACGGGATGGATCGGGCCTTCATCAACACGCTCACTGTCACCATTCCGGCGACGATCATCCCGATCCTGATCGCCGCCTTCGCCGCCTATGCACTCGCCTGGATGCGGTTTCCCGGGCGCGCGCTCCTGATCGCGGGGATCGTCGGCCTTCTGGTGGTGCCGCTGCAACTCGCGCTCGTCCCGCTCCTGCGGCTGCATACGAGCATCGGGATCGGCCAGAGCTTCATGGGGATATGGCTGGCGCATACCGGATTCGGCATGCCGCTGGCGATCTATCTGCTGCGCAATTACATGGCCGGCCTGCCGCGCGACATTATCGAGAGCGCGCGGGTCGACGGCGCCACGGATTTCCAGGTCTTCACCAGGATCGTCCTGCCGCTGTCCTTCCCGGCGCTCGCCTCCTTCGCGATCTTCCAGTTCCTGTGGACCTGGAACGATCTGCTCGTGGCCAAGGTGTTCCTGCCATCGGGGCCGGATTTCCAGGTCATGACCGTGAAGATCGCCGATGATCTGCTCGGCTCACGCGGGGGTGACTGGGGCATTCTGGCGACAGCCGCCTTCGTCTCGATCGGCGTACCGCTGGTCGTCTTCTTCACGCTGCAGCGATACCTCGTGCGAGGGCTGCTGGCGGGTTCGGTGAAATAGAAACGGCATCCTGCCGGAGCGAGAACGGGGAGCGTTGGTCGATGGCCGAGCTGAAACTGACCGGGGTCGAGAAAGCCTATGGCGACGTGAAGGTCCTCGCCGACATCAATCTCGCAATCCATCCGGGCGAGCTCGTCGTCTTCGTCGGGCCGTCCGGTTGCGGCAAGTCCACGCTCCTGCGCATGATCGCCGGGCTCGAACAGATCACCGGGGGCACCCTTGAGATCGACGGCATGGTGATGAACGACGTGCATCCCTCGCAGCGCGGGATCGCCATGGTGTTCCAGTCCTACGCGCTCTATCCGCACATGACCGTGCGCGACAACATGGCCTTCGCGCTCAAGATCGCGAAGAAAACCGGCGCCGAGATCGACGCGGCGGTAACCCGCGCCGCCCGCATCCTGCAACTCGACCCCCTGCTCGACCGGCTGCCCAAGGAGCTCTCCGGCGGGCAGCGCCAGCGCGTCGCCATCGGGCGCGCCATCGTGCGCGATCCGCGCGTCTACCTCTTCGACGAACCGCTCTCCAATCTCGATGCGGCCCTGCGCGTGGCGACGCGGATCGAGATCGCGCAACTGAAGGAATCGATGCCTGATTCCACCATGATCTACGTCACCCATGATCAGGTCGAGGCGATGACGCTCGCGAGCCGCATCGTCGTTCTGGCCAATGGCGGCATTGCCCAGGTCGGCTCGCCGATGGAGCTCTATACGAAGCCGGAGAACGAATTCGTGGCGCAATTCATCGGCTCACCCGCCATGAATCTCCTGCCCGGACGCATCACCGAAACCGGCGCGCAGACCCGCGTCGCGCTGGAGGGGGGCGGCACGGCGCGTGTTGCCATTCCCACCACCGAAGGGGATCGTGACATGCCGGTCAATCTCGGCGTGCGCCCGGAGGATCTCGTCGCGAGCGATGACGCGGATTACCTCTATCGCGGCAAGGTCGAGATCACCGAGGCACTCGGCGAACTCACCGTGCTCTATTTCGCCCGCGATGCCTCCGGCGCGCAGATCCTCGCCAAACTGCCGGGCATCCATTCGGGCATGCGCGGCAAGGAAGTCAGCCTCAAGACGGATCCGGAGCGACTTCACCTGTTCCACCAGGGCCGCTCATTGCTCTATCGCAGCTAAAGCGCGTTCCGACCCGACGGAGTCAGGTTGCGGAGGGCCCAATTTGTCAATGATGCCTGCGGGCGCCATCGCCGTGACGGCGCGGAGCTCGGCTTCGGCTTCGCAAGACAGTTGGCAAGACAGCATGGCCGGGTCGGACGGAAAGACGAAAAGAGCATTGGCAATAATTCACCGGCACGATAATCATCGTCACGGTTATGCAACTAAAAGCTATAAATAAACTCTGGAAGCCATCCGAAAATGATGCTTGTCCTTCAAATTCAATCTACCTGAAATAGCGCTCGACAAACACGGAAGACGGGCTCTTCCGCCCGGATCATTTCTCTTCCATCGGGTCGATCGAATTTTTGACGCAGATTACATCGATTTCGGCGAGAACTTGCTTATTTAATAAGCAATTAGGTCACGATTCATCGGGCCCGTTCCATCATACGGAATGGCCGACCAATTTCGGGACAGGATTGGTTCATTGGTCTGATCAATCATTGACATTCCCAATCACTAGTGAGAATTGTATGGACAAGTCTGTGCGTAATCGGACACAAAATACAATCTCATGAAGTGAAGGATGCCCGGGAGGGGCAGGTGGCATGTCGATCAGACGGGAAAATACCAAGGAATCTCCGGGCATCACCGCCACCAACAACACGTCCGGCAACGTACGGACGCGGATATTCGAACTCGGCAACGATCAAAACAGATTGTTGATTGCAGCTGATCCGCAAGACCGCGCCACATTACAGCCGTTTCTCGAACCCGTGACCTTGCTTCCGGGCGAAATCCTGCTCGATGTCGGGCAGGCAATCGATTACGTGTATTTCCCGCAAAGCGGCGTCATTTCACTCCTGACGATGGTGCAACCGGGCCAGTTCGTTGAAACCTGCACGATCGGGCGCGAAGGCGCCGTCGGCCTCGTCACCGGGCTTGGCTCCGGCGTCTCGCTCAGCCGCGTGGTCGTACAGATCGCCGGGCGCGCCCTGCGCATGCGCACGGCGCTTCTGCAGGAGATCCTGCCCAAGACACCGAGCCTCAACGACATCAAGACGCGTTATGGTGAGGCCCTGATCTCGCAGGTCTTGCAGACCCTTGCCTGCAACACGCTGCATTCGGTCGAGCAGCGCCTGTGCCGCTGGTTGCTGATCTGCCGCGACCGGACCGCGAGCAATACGGTCCCCCTGACCCAGGAGGCACTCGCGGAGATGCTCGGCGTACAACGTACCACGGTGACGGCTGCGGCCCGCAGCCTTCAGGCGCGCGGCTTCATCCGCTACCGCCGTGGCGTGATCGAATGCACCGATGTGGCCGGATTGCAGGAAACCTCGTGCGAATGCTACGCGCTCATGCGCGATACCTTCGCTCGCCTCTTGCCATATACTTATGAAGACCCGCCGGCTGATCGCGGGTGAAGAGCCGTATCAGCCTGCCGGAATCGGGCGCGGGCGCCCCTCGTCATCGATGGCGACGAAGGTGAAGGTGGCATCCGTCACCTTCTCGCGCAGATCGCTCTGGAAGCGTCGCGCCCAGGCCTCGATATGGATCTTCATCGAGGTCCGCCCCACTGATTCGATCTCTGTATAGACGCACAAGACATCCCCGACCCGCACCGGGCGGATGAAGGTCATCGCCTCGACGGCGATGGTGACGACGCGCCCGCGTGCGCGCTCGACCCCGGCAATGCCGCCGGCCTGGTCCATCTGCGAGAGCACCCAGCCGCCGAAGATATCGCCATTGGCGTTGGTATCGGCGGGCATGGCGATGGTGCGCACGGTGAGTTCGCCGCGCGGTTCGTTCGCTTCGTCCCCGGATGCAGCCGCCATCGCCGCGCCCTCCCCCGGATCAGTTGTCGAGGAAGCTGCGCAGCTTGCGCGAGCGCGACGGATGCTTGAGCTTGCGCAGGGCCTTCGCCTCGATCTGACGAATGCGCTCGCGGGTCACCGAGAATTGCTGGCCGACTTCCTCCAGCGTGTGATCGGTGTTCATGCCGATGCCGAAGCGCATGCGCAGCACGCGCTCCTCACGCGGGGTGAGCGATGCGAGCACCCGGGTGGTGGTCTCGCGCAGGTTCGACTGGATGGCGGAATCGATCGGCAGGACGGCGTTCTTGTCCTCGATGAAATCGCCCAGATGCGAATCCTCCTCGTCGCCGATCGGCGTCTCCAGCGAGATCGGCTCCTTGGCGATCTTGAGCACCTTGCGCACTTTTTCGAGCGGCATGGCGAGCTTCTCGGCAAGTTCCTCCGGCGTCGGCTCGCGCCCGATCTCGTGCAGCATCTGACGCGAGGTGCGCACGATCTTGTTGATCGTCTCGATCATGTGCACCGGGATGCGGATGGTGCGGGCCTGGTCGGCGATCGAGCGGGTGATCGCCTGCCGGATCCACCAGGTGGCGTAGGTCGAGAACTTGTAGCCGCGGCGATATTCGAATTTGTCGACCGCCTTCATCAGGCCGATATTGCCCTCCTGGATCAGATCCAGGAATTGCAGGCCGCGATTCGTATATTTCTTGGCGATCGAGATCACGAGACGCAGATTGGCCTCGATCATCTCCTTCTTCGCCTGGCGCGCCTCGCGCTCGCCCTTCTGCACCATGTGCACGATCTTGCGGAATTCCGAGATCTCGAGCCCGGTTTCGGACGCGAGCGTATGGATCTGGTCGCGCAGGTCGTGGATCTGGTCCTTGCCTTCGGCGACGAAGTTCTTCCAGCCCTTGCCGCCCAGCTTGGAGACGCGCAACAGCCATTTCGGATCGAGCTCGTAGCCCTGATAATTGCGCAGGAAATCCTCGCGCCCGACACCGAAGCTCTCGGCGTAGCGCATCAGCCGGCCCTCATGCGAGAGCAGGCGCTTGTTGATGTCGTAGAGCTGCTCGACCAGCGCATCGATGCGGTTCTGGTTGAGCGAGAGCGATTTCACGTCGGCGACGATCTCTTCCTTGAGCTTTTTGTACTTGCGCTCCTGGGAAGGCGTCAGCTGCGAGTTCTGCATGCGCTGCTCGACATGCTCGACCTGCAGGCGGCGGAGTTTCTTGTAGTTATCCGCGATCCGGTCGAAGGTTTCGAGCACGCGCGGCTTCAGCTCCGACTCCATGGCGGAGAGGGAGACGTTGTTGTCCATATCGTCGTCATCGGCGTCGCCATCGGCATCGCCATCCGTCTCGGCCTCCGGAGCCGAACCGGCCTGAGGCTGATCGCCGACCGGTTTCGCCGCCGCGCCCTCGCCGGCAGCCCCGTTCACGGCACCGCTGACGGCACCCGCGCCGGCCTCCTCATCATCCTTGCCGGGAGCGCCCTTGCCCTCGGGATCGGCATAGGTGGCTTCCAGATCGATGATGTCGCGCAGGAGCACGCGCCCCTCGACCAGCTCGTCGCGCCAGATGATGATGGCCTGGAAGGTCAGCGGGCTCTCGCAGAGCCCCGCGATCATCGCCTCGCGACCGGCCTCGATACGCTTTGCGATGGCGATTTCGCCCTCGCGTGAAAGCAGTTCGACCGAGCCCATCTCGCGCAGATACATGCGGACGGGATCGTCGGTCCGGTCGGTCGGCTCCTTGGTGGTCTCGGGCTTGGTCGCCACGGCGCGGCTGGTCGAAGCTGCGACGAGATCGGTGCCTTCGGCTTCCTCCTCGCCGGATTCACCGTCGGCCTGGGCCTCCTCGACTTCTTCCGCCTCGACGACATTGATGCCGAGTTCGCTCAGCTGGCCGAGCACATCCTCGATCTGCTCGGAAGAGAACTCCTCCGAGGGCAGGACGTCGTTGAGCTCGTCATAGGTGACGTAACCGCGCTTGCGCGCGGTCTTGATCATCTTCTTGACCGCGGCATCGGTCAGATCGAGCAGCGGACCATCCGTTTGTTGCTCGGGAGCCGCTTCGGTGGTCTCAGTTGCCTTGGTCGCCATTCAGGAATTCCCACAGATCTCGGCCGGATGCAAAGCTCCGGCAACGCGCCCCCACACGCCAGCCCCGTGCGCCGGGCCGGGCGTTTCGGCGGTGATGCTCGACGAACCCGGCACGCCCCCCGCACGGGCGTACCGCGAATCACCCAGCATGAAACACCATTCGGCTTGTCGAAGCGTTAAGCATCGTACCCGCTTAGCGAATCCATGCCGCGACGGGAAGCCGGGCCAACGGAAAAATCGGCGCCGGATGCATTTATCCGCCGCCGTCCCGACCCGTATCGCCCCATATGGGATCCGCTTCGCTTCGACGATCGCCTCCACCTCACTACAGCCGTTACGATTCAGTCTTCCCGGTCGGCCTCCGCGCCCTCGAGCGATGACAGCTGCACCTGAACGTCGCGCATCCAGGCCAGATTGGCTTCGCTGTCATCCTCGGCCAGCGCACGGGCAGCCGCCTTCAGTTCCGTATGTAGCGTGTGTGCGCGCCGATGCAAGATGATGGCCTGCCTCAATGCATCCTCAACCCGCAATCCGTCCGCATGCGGGTCGAGAATCCAGCGCAGGCTGGGCACCATCCGGGCATGCAGGGCTGCATAAGTGTCGCCAAGACCCGCGCGCCGCAGCGAAAGCGCGACATATTCCGCCTCGGCGGTATTGTCCTCGGCGATGTAATCGAGCAGGAACCCGCGCAGCCGCCGTGCCTCGGCGCTGGCCAGTTCGAGCGCCGCCAGCGTCTCGGCGTGATC
>PXAW01000616.1 GCA_003567055.1 Hyphomicrobiales bacterium | reverse complement strand
GCTGCGTCGCGGCGCCGCGCGAGACGGTGGTCGAGGGCGAGAAGGCCGATTACGCGGCCTGCGTCATGGGCCTGCGCGACTATGTTGAGAAGAACGGCTTCCCCGGCGTGGTGCTGGGGCTTTCCGGCGGCATCGATTCGGCGCTATGTGCGGCGATGGCCGTCGATGCGCTGGGGCCCGACCGGGTGCATTGCGTGATGCTGCCCTATCGCTACACGGCGCAGGTCTCCCTCGACGACGCGGCTGCCTGCGCGCGGATGCTGGGCCTGCGCTACGACATCCTGCCTATCGCCGCCGGGGTCGAGGGTTTGGAAGCTGCGCTCGCACCGCTGTTCAAGGGCACCGAGCCCGGTGTCACCGAGGAGAATATCCAGAGCCGCGTGCGCGGCACGATCCTGATGTCGATCTCCAACAAGTTCGGCGCCATGGTCGTGACCACCGGCAACAAATCCGAGATGTCGGTGGGCTATGCCACGCTCTATGGCGACATGAATGGCGGCTTCAATCCCATCAAGGATCTCTACAAGCTCGAAGTCTATCGCCTCTCGCGGCTGCGCAACGGCTGGAAGCCCGATGGCGCGCATGGTCCCGACGGCATGGTGATCCCGGAAAACATCATCACCCGCCCGCCGAGCGCGGAGCTGCGTCCCGACCAGACCGACCAGGATTCGCTGCCGCCCTACGAGGCGCTCGATGCCATTCTCGCCGAACTCGTCGAGAAGGAGACCCGTGTCGACGAAATCGTCGCCATGGGCCATGATCGCGAGACGGTGACGCGGATCGAGCGGCTGCTCATCCTCGCCGAATACAAGCGCCGTCAGGCCGCGCCGGGGGTGAAGGTCACGGCGAAGAATTTCGGGCGCGACCGGCGCTACCCGATCGTCAACCGCTATCGCGACAGGGGCGAGCCGGCTTATGTGCCGGATCCCGAGCTCTACAAGCCTTCGGGATCGCTGCGCGCGGATCTCGATTTCTGAGGTTTCTGCGGCTGCACGCCGGGCCGGCGGCGCAAGCGCATGAACGGGAGGGCCGTATGCCATGGCGCGCCGGGGACGCCGGGATCTGTCGCTGGAGGAAAAGCGTCTCTGGGAGCATGTTGCACGGCATGTGACCCCCCTCGCGCGGCCCGGCGCACCGGTCGAGACCCCGGATTCCAAGATGGACGGCTGGGCACGGGAGCAGGCAGGCGAGAAGGCCGCCGGGAAGGCGGGCGAGGGGGCCATGCCGAAGGGCCGCCTGCACGACGATGTCTCGCTCCCGGCAATGGGGCGCGCCGGGCAGGACGCGGTGGCGCCTGCCACGCCGCGATCACGCGCTGCGAAATCCGGCGAGAAGCCCTCGGCCCATCCGCGCCCGTCGCCGGCGCGACCGGCCCTGCCCGCCTACCATCCGCCGGTTTCGCGCAAGCAGAACACGGCGCCTGCCGGGCCCGGCGGGCTCGACCGCAAGGAGCGGCGGGCGCTGCGGCGCAGGGTCCGCGATATCGAGGCCACGCTCGATCTGCACGGCATGCGCCAGGACGAGGCGCATCGCGCCCTGATCAGCTTCCTGCGGGCCTCCAGCGCACGCGATTGCGCCATCGTGCTGGTGGTGACCGGCAAGGGCGGGGTCTCCGGCCCGGGTTTCGGCGACGAGCGCGGCGTCTTGCGCCGGATCGTGCCGCAATGGCTGCGCGCGCCGGAATTGCGCCCCTTCGTCGTGGGTTTCGAGGAGGCGGCTGCACATCACGGTGGCGCCGGGGCGCTGTATGTCAGATTACGCAGGCGGGGATGACGAACGTGGGTGCTCACGATCAAGCCGAGGACGCTCCTCGAAATCCGGAGGATGATCCGCATGTCGATCCGGCTCTCACGCCGTTCGGGGCGCGGGTGCGGGCCCTGCGCCGGGAGCGTGGCCTCCAGCTCAAGCATATGGCGGCTTCGCTGGGGGTCTCGAGCGCCTATCTCTCGGCCCTCGAGCGCGGCGAGCGCGGGCGCCCGACCTGGGCGCTGATCCAGGGCACGATCCACTATTTCGGCGTGATCTGGGACGAGGCGGATGAATTGCAGCATCTGGCCGAGATGTCGGAGCCGCGTCCGCAGATCGATGCGCGCGGAACCGGGCCCCAGGGGGTCTATCTCGCCAACCGCCTGGCACGCGATTTCCCCGGTCTCGAGGCCGCAGATCGCGACGCGATCCTGGCGATTCTGGAGCGCCGCAAACCGGGTCGGGTTGACCCCGACCGCCTTTCGGGGTGACAAGGGCGCACCGTATTCACCGTTCTTTCGTCAGAACAAGGAGCAACGATTTGACTTCCCGCCTCGATCTTCTCGCCCTCGGTAACGCAATCGTCGACGTCATCGCCCATACCGAAGACGATTTTCTCGCAACACGCAACCTCCACAAGGGCTCGATGAATCTCATCGACGAGGCGAGCGCGCTCGAACTCTACGAGGCGATGGGGCCGGCGACGATCATTTCCGGCGGTTCTGCTGCGAATACGATCGCGGGTGCCGCCTCCCTCGGCCTGAAGACCGGCTTCATCGGCAAGGTCCGTGACGACGGGGCGGGTGATCACTACCGCCACGACAT
>PXAW01000297.1 GCA_003567055.1 Hyphomicrobiales bacterium | reverse complement strand
GTGGCTGATTGTCGAGACGCCGTTTTGTACTCGTTCATCTCTACTCCTGACTTTATCCCCCCCCTCAAACCAACCCACATTCCCCAATCAACTGCGGAATCTTCTCCCTGAACGGAAAGAACCCCCGCGTCGCATGGGGCCAGGCGGCTTTGTCCAGGGGGCGGAGGATGCGTACCAGCCGCAGGCCGGCTTGCGCGAGTTCGGGTTCGAGCGCGTCGAGGCGGGTGCGGGCGGGGCCTGTGGGGGTGTAGGCGGTGACGATTGTGTCGGATCCGGCCTCGCGGGCGAGTTCGGTCAGGGAGGCGGCGGTGAAGGCGAAGGGGGCGCCGGGGGCGGCGTAATGCGCCGTCGCGCGGGCCAGCGCATCGGCGAGCGCATCATGGGTGAAACGGTGGACGCGCTCGGACACCATGCCCGGAGAGCGCCCCTCGCTCGCCTGCACCGTGCCGATCGCGCCGATCCCGGCGTTGCCCAGCGCGAGCGTTTCGGGCCGGCAATCCTCCTCGGTGATGAGGAGTGCGACCTTGCCCTCGGGCGGATCATCGCCGAGTGGTGCATCTTGCGGCGCGGGCGGGGGCGCGTCGTCGAGCGGTTCGGCTGTCGGGCTGAGGCCATCGGGGGAAAAGCGGCCTTGCGTGAAGCGTTCGATATTGTCGCGGCGCGCGAGATAGGTCTTGCCGCGCGTCTGGATCCCCGCCACCCAGCGCCAGGACAGGGTGTTCGAGGCCGGATCACCGTCGAGCAGATGGCGCATGAAGAAATCCGCGCCGAGCTCCCAGGGCAGCTTCAGCGTGAAGATCCAGATCGAGGCGAACCACATCCGGGCATGGTTGTGCAGATAGCCCGTCGCGACGAGCTCGCGGGCCCAGTCGTCGAACCCCTCGATCCCGGTCTCGCCGGATGTCGCGGCATGAATTGCCCCATCGAGGCGCGGATCCGCGTGCTGCGCCGCGCGCGCCTGCGCGAGCCCCTCGTGATAGCGTGCGTAGATCGCCGGGCGCAGCTCGAGCCAGCCCTTCCAATAGGTGCGCCAGAACACCTCCTGCACGAATTTCTCGCTCGCCGCGAAGCCGTGCCGCGCAAGCACCCGCGAAACCACCTCATCCTCGCCGATCAGCCGATGGCGCAGGAAGGGCGAGAGCATGGAGACGTTGTCGCGCTTCTCCGGGCCGGGATCGGTATTGCGCGACGCGGCATAGGCCTTGCCGGCGCGCGGGAGGAAAGCTTCGAGCCGCGCGAGGGCGGCTTCGCGGGTGGCCTCGGTGAAGGGCAGGGGGGCATCGGGGAGGGGGGCGGTTTCGCGGTCGCTCATGCGTGATGAGATAGCGCCGGCGCGGGCGGCGTCGAGAGGATGCCCCTCACCCGCCCTCACCGCGCCGCGCACGCGGATGCAGGGCGTTGTAGCTCTCCATGATGCGGGTGGCGTCGATGCGGGTGTAGATCTGCGTGGTGGAGAGCGAGGCGTGGCCGAGCAGTTCCTGGATGGCGCGCAGATCGCCGCCGCCGGCCAGCAGATGCGTCGCGAAGGAATGGCGCAAAGCATGCGGCGTCGCGCTGTCGGGAAGGCCGAGGGCGCCTCGCAGTTCCGCCATGGCGAGCTGCACCACACGCGCCGAGAGCGGGCCGCCGCGCGCACCGACGAAGAGCGGCTCGTCATCATTCAGGACATAGGGGCATTGCGCGAGATAATCCGCGATCGCCACGCGCACCGGCGCGATCACCGGCACCGCGCGCTGCTTGCCGCCCTTGCCGGTGACGAGCACGCTGTCGCGCTCGCCCACCGGTGCGTCACCGGCGCGGATGCCCAGCGCCTCGGAGATGCGCAGACCCGCCCCGTAGAGCAGGCCGAGCACGGCGGCGTCGCGGGCGAGGATCCAGGGCTCGCGGGCCGAGATGCCGCGCGCCTCGACCGTTGCCGTGGCGCGGGCATCCTCCGGGGCGATCGGACGGGGAAGCGTCTTGGAAGTGCGCGGACCCCGCACGGCGAAGAACGCGGCGGCGTCGCCGTGGCCTTCCTGCGCGAGATGGCGGGCGAAGCCGCGAAGCGCGGCGAGCTGGCGCATCAGCGAGCGGCTCTCGATGCCCTGACGGCGGCGCGCGGCGAGGAAGGCGCGTATGTCCATGGGGGCGAGCGCCGCGAAAGCCGCGCAGTCTGCCGGTTCGCCGAGATGATCGACGAGGAATTGCGTGAACTGGCGCAGATCGCGCGCATAGGCCTGCAACGTCTTCGGCGAGGCGCGGCGCTCAAACGCCAGGCGCGAGAGCCAGGCGCGGATGGATTGCGCCAGATCGGGCCTTGCCGGAAAATCCTGCATCACCGTCTTCTCGGAGGCCTCAGCCATGATTGCCTCCCGATGCGCTCCCGGAGGGCGGTGCGAGCAGCAATTCGCGCGCGAGCTCCTTGTAGATCAGTCCCGCCGCGCAGGCGAGCACCAGCGTCCAGCCGGTCTCGATCACGGCGCGTACGAGGGTCAGGATCAGCCCGGCGACGCGCAACGTTTCGACCTCGCGCATGGCGGCTTCGAGCGGCAGGCCGAGGAGGATGAAGGGCAGGCTGCATATGGCGAGCACG
>PXAW01000302.1 GCA_003567055.1 Hyphomicrobiales bacterium | reverse complement strand
TACAGCGCAGATGCCCTGCGCGAGCACCTCGCCTCCGATGCATTCGAGGAACCCGTCGACAGGATCACCCTGGTGCAGCGCTACATCGCCGCGCCGGAGCCCTTCATCACCCGCCTCGAATTCGTGGGTGGGCGTTTTCTCTACGCGGTGCGGGTCGATACCAGCGAAGGATTCGAACTCTGCCCGGCGGATGCCTGCGTCATCGAGCCCGTCGGCTTCGAGGATGCCGCCTGCCCTGCCGTGGCGCCGGCGGAGAAATTTCGCATCCAGCCGGATTTCACCTCGCCGCTGATCCCGGCCCTGGAGCGTGTCATCGCCGCCAACGGGATCGAGATCGCGGGGATCGAAATCATCGTCGATGCCGACGGCAACCCCTATGCTTACGACATCAACACCAACACCAACTATAATCCCGAGGCGGAGGCGCGGGCCGGATTGTACGGCATGCGGGCTATCGCGGGATTTCTCGACAGACTTCGCAAGAACCTGCCGCAGCCCGCTCTCGCCAGGCGAAGCGCCTGAAGGCGCGGAAGGCCTTCACCCTTCCTGAGGCGCAGGGCGATCAACGAGGTCATGCCCGATACGAAAAGGCGATTTGCAGGCGCGTTGCATGATGCCAGCGGGCATGAAGCGACGCGGCATGCAAGGCCCGCGGCCTGCGCAGAAAACCCGTTGTGAACGTGCCGCGTACGCCGTATCGATGCGCAGCGAGGAAGGCGCCCCAACGCCAACCCGACCATTCGCCCGCCCATTGGAATGCGAGGACCTGATGCCCCGTCAGACCCTGATCAAGCTGATTGCCGCCGTCGTCATGGCGGCCTTCGGAATCATCGTCTCACTGAACTGGTATCATATCGCCGAAGGTGAGCCGGGCTGGATCGGTTGGATCGTGATCATCCTGTCGCCCGTGCTCTACCCCGCCATGGCCTGGATGCTGCTCCAGAGATTCATGCCCGGGAAGTGAAGCCGGATATCGGTCGCGGTCGTCGCAGCGCAACGCGGAAACGGTTCGCCCTCGCGGGCCTTCACGACTACGGCTCCGGACATGACATATGCGCACTGGCCCCTCGCGAGGCGACATGCCAGAATCGGTAGCGAAGGGGCTGCTGATGTTCGTGGATTTTCGTCTTGACCGGGTCGATGTCGCCGAGGCGACCATCAATCTCCGCATCGGGGGCAACGGGCCACCTCTGCTTCTCCTCCACGGATATCCGCAAACGCATGTGATGTGGCACCGCGTCGCGCCGCAGCTTACCCGTCATTTCACCGTCATCTGCGCCGATCTGCGCGGTTATGGCGACAGTTCGAAACCACCGAGCGCCCCTGATCACGCGCCCTATTCGAAACGGGCGATGGCGCGCGACATGGTCGAGATGATGGGTGCTCTGGGCTTCGCGCGTTTCCACGTCGTGGGTCATGATCGCGGGGGCCGCGTCGCCTACCGCATGGCGCTCGATCACCCGGAACGCGTGGCATCGCTCGCCGTTCTGGACATCGTCCCAACGGGCGAGATGTTTCGCCGGGCCGACATGGATTTCGGTCTCGGCTACTGGCACTGGTTCTTCCTCGCGCAGAAATACGATCTCCCCGAGCGTGTGATCGCTGCGAATACCGACGGCTTCTTCTTCCATCGCGGACGTGATGTCTTCGCCCCAGAGGCGATGGCCGAGTACAAACGCTGCTACGATGACCCCGCATCCATTCACGCCATGTGCGAGGATTATCGGGCGGGAGCGACATTCGATTTCGCCCTCGACGAAGCGGATCGCGAATCCGGCAACCGCATCACCTGCCCGCTGCTCGCCCTGTGGGGCGAGCGGGGCCACATGCCGCGATGGTATGACGTGCTCGGCATCTGGCGCGACTGGGCCGACGATGTCCGCGGCGGCGGCATCGATTGCGGCCACTACCTCGCCGAAGAGGCGCCGGAAGCGACGAGCGAGGCGCTGATGGCGTTTTTGTCGCCGATGGATTGACGGGGAACCCGCTCACAACATTCGCACGCCATCAGGATGCCGCGTAGCCGACGCAACATATGAGTTTATCTCAGACTTCCAATATCCGTTAAGCGTCCCCAAGGTGACGGACGGCGAAGCGCCCCGTTCCGCGTAATGTTTGAACCGTCGTGGGGTTTGGATTGGACACTTGATCACATCAGGGGCATTCTGAGGGGATATGACCTCCATAAAACTGCCAGTTCCGGTCCTGATACAAAGCATTTCCATATTTTGAAAACGAAGGTTGTATTCGGAGAATAACCGGAATTGTCTGAATGGGCCCGCCCGACCTGACATGTGAGCATCACTCCGCGCGCGTCCGCTGACGATGGCGCAGCGCCCGCCAGCCGGGAAGGGCGAGGAGCACGAGGGCGGTGATCATCAGGGCAACGGCGATCGGATGACCCGTGAAGAAGGCGGTGAAGCTGCCGTTGGTGATGATCAGACCCTGGCGCAGGCTCATCTCCAGCGTGGGGCCGAGCACCATGCCGATGACCAGCGGCGCCATCGGGTAGCCCTGGCGGCGCAGGATGAAGCCGATCACCCCGGCAACCGCCATGACCAGCAGGTCGAAGG
>PXAW01000235.1 GCA_003567055.1 Hyphomicrobiales bacterium | reverse complement strand
TCAGCCGGGCCCTATGGTGGGCGACGCAAGTACTAGCAGGCGAGACACATGAGCACGCATTCCCCTTCCTACGTACCCAAGAGTGCCGGCGCGAAGTGGCTGGAAAGCCGCCTTCCGATCATCGGCCTCGTGCACTCTTCCTTCGTGGCCTATCCGGTGCCGCGCAATCTGAACTACATGTGGACCTTCGGCGCGATCCTGATGATCGTGCTGGTGCTGCAGATCGTGACCGGCATCGTTCTGGCGATGCACTACACGCCGCATGCCGATCTGGCCTTCTCCTCGGTCGAGCACATCATGCGCAACGTCGAGTACGGCTGGCTGATGCGCTATCTGCATGCCAATGGTGCCTCGTTCTTCTTCGTCGCGGTCTATATCCACATGTTCCGTGGCCTCTATTACGGCTCCTACAAGGCGCCGCGCGAGGTGCTCTGGATCCTCGGCGTGATCATCCTGCTCCTGATGATGGCCACGGCGTTCATGGGCTACGTGCTGCCCTGGGGCCAGATGTCCTACTGGGGCGCCACCGTGATCACGAACCTGTTCTCGGTGATCCCGATCGTCGGCGATACCGTCGTGACCTTCCTCTGGGGTGGTTATTCGGTGGGCAATCCGACGCTGAACCGCTTCTTCTCGCTGCATTACCTGCTGCCCTTCATGATCTTCGGCGTGGTCCTGCTCCACGTCTGGGCGCTGCACGTGCCGGGTAACAACAACCCCGCCGGCATCGACGTGAAGACCAAGAAGGACACCGTGCCGTTCCACCCCTACATGACGGTGAAGGACACCTTCTCGGCCACGCTGTTCATCCTCGTGCTGTGCTGGTTCGTCTTCTACATGCCGAACTATCTGGGCCACGCGGACAACTACGTGCCGGCGGATCCGTCCATCACCCCGTCGCACATCGTGCCTGAATGGTACTTCCTGCCGTTCTACGCGATCCTGCGCGCCATCCCGAACGCGCTGCTCGGCGTGATCGCCATGTTCGCCGCGATCGCGGTGCTGGCCTTCCTGCCCTGGCTCGATACGTCGAAGGTGCGCTCGGGTTCGTACCGCCCGGTCTTCAAGCTCTTCTTCTGGCTCTTCGTCATCGTGAATCTCGGTCTGGGTTATCTCGGTGCGATGCCGGCAGAAGGCGCCTACGTGGTCTGGGCGCGCATCCTGACGATCCTCTACTTCGCGCATTTCTTCGTCTTCCTGCCGCTGCTCGGGCTGCTCGAGAAGCCGAAGGCGCTGCCCAATTCCATCTCGGAATCGGTGCTGAAGAAGAGCGGATCGGGCATGCCGCAGGGCGCCGCCGCGAAGCCTCAGGACGCGTGAGGCCAGCTACATCTGACCGCGCCCCCTCCCGGGTGGCGCGGTCGCGACGGGACAGACAAGAATCAGGGTTCGTGACAATGAAGAAGACCCTCCTCCTCGCCGGCGCGCTGATCGCCGCCCTCGCCATGCCGAGCGGTGCTGCGATTGCTGCGGGCGAATATGTGAAGCCGCCCCGGCAATCCTGGAGCTTTTCCGGGCCGTTCGGCACCTTTGATCGCGAGCAGCTGCAGCGCGGCTTTCTCGTGTTCCGTCAGGCATGCTCTTCCTGCCACGGGCTGGAATATGTCGCCTTCCGTAATCTCGCGGAACCGGGCGGCCCGGAATTCAGTGTCGGGCAGGTCGAAGCCTTCGCGGCGGAGTTCCGTATTCCCGACGGACCGGATTCATCCGGCGAGATGTTCGAGCGTCCGGGTGAATTGTCGGATCGCTGGCCCAGCCCCTTCCGCAACAAGCAGGAAGCCGCGGCGGCCAATGCCGGCAAGGCTCCGCCGGATCTCTCCGTGATGGCCAAGGCCCGCACCTTCGAGCGCGGCTTCCCCTGGTTCATCACCGACATGTTCACGCAGTACAATGAAAATGGCGTCGATTATATCGCCGCCTTCCTGCAGGGCTATGTGGATCCGCCGGAGGATCTCGAGATCCTGCCGGGTAACCATTTCAACCTGTATTATCCCGGCCAGATCGTCGCCATGCCGAACGTCCTGTTCGACGGCGCGGTCTCCTATACGCCGGAGGGTTCCGACCGCCCGGTCGCGCCCGAGACCGTGGCGCAATATTCCAAGGACGTGACCGCCTTCCTGATGTGGACGGCGGAGCCGCATCTGGAGCAGCGCAAGCGCATCGGCTTCCAGGTAATGCTGTTTCTGATCGTCTTTGCGGGCCTTCTGTACTTCACCAAGAAGAAGATCTGGGGGCGCCTCGGCGAGGATGGCGCACCGGAATTCCGCGCCTGATCACGAGATACCCGGCCAGTCCATCCTGGCCCGGCCCTCCTGATCGGACCATGCACGACCCTGATTGCAGCCTCCCGCGGATCTCATCCCGGGAGGCTTTTTCATGCAGCCACCCCATCGCATGGCAGCACGCGAGCCCGGGAATGGCTTGCGGCGGCGCAGTTTTTTGGGCAAACGAAGCCTGAGGTTCAGTGCGCACATGGTGGAGGGGCGAGATATGCAAAAGGCGGTGCTCGGTGTCATCGGCGGATCGGGGGTCTATGACCTGCCGGGTATGGAGGATGTCCGCGAGGAGCACATC
>PXAW01000424.1 GCA_003567055.1 Hyphomicrobiales bacterium | reverse complement strand
TGATCGACCGCAGCATGCGGCGGTTTCATCGCCGCATGCCCGCCCTTGCGTGCGCCGCGCGCCGTCCCGCGTGCGGCGCGCGGCAATGCTTCGCGCCGTCTCGCGTGCCGCGTGTGCACGCCATGGACCGGCGTACGCTCCGCTCAGCCCGCATGCAGGTCAGCCATGAACGATACCAAGCGTCCCGAGGCCACCAACCCCCTGAATGAAGCGCCAGTCGTCCCGCTCACGGCGACCGGGCCCAAACCGGCCATCGAGGAAGAAGCGCGCTTCAGGGAAGTCACCGGCTGGGTCAAGGGCGTATTCGTGGCGCTGACGCTCGCGGCCATCTTCCTCGCCGTGAACCAGTTGTTCAACCTGCGCCTGTTCGTCGGCGTGGTGATCATCGAAAACCGTTATCTCTACCTTCTCGCGGGCATCTTCCTCGCGCTCGCCTTCGCTGCGTTCCCGATCAGCCCGCGCGCCCGGGGCGGCCCGACGCCATGGTATGACCTGATCCTGGCCGCGCTTTCGCTCGGCGCCTGCGGCTATTTCACCTTCACCGCCCATCGCAGCCTGATGGAGGGGTGGGAATTCGCCGCTCCGCCGCTCGCCATGGCGATGAGCTTCCTGCTCTGGGCGCTGATCATCGAGGCCACGCGCCGCACGGGTGGCCTCGTGATCGCAGTGATCGTGTTCTTCTTCTCGCTCTACCCGGTCTTCGCCGATGTCGTGCCCGGGCCGATCTCGGGCTTCGCGCAGCCCTTTGACGACACCATCGCCTATCACCTGATCTCGAACGAGAGCTCCTTCGGTATTCCGATGAAGGCCTTCGGGCAATTGGTGATCGGGTTCATTCTCTTCGGTGCGACGCTGCAATTCACCGGTGGCGGGCGATTCTTCAACAATCTGGCGCTTTCGCTCGTGGGCGGCTTCCGTGGCGGTGCGGCGAAGGTGGCGATCTTCGCCTCCGGCTTCATGGGCTCGATGAGCGGCTCGGTCGTCTCCAACGTGCTCACTACCGGCGTCGTCTCGATCCCCGCGATGAAGCGTGCCGGCTTCTCCTCGCGCTATGCGGCGGGGACGGAGGCCTGCGCCTCCACGGGTGGCGTCCTGATGCCGCCGGTGATGGGTACGACGGCCTTCGTCATGGCCTCGTTCCTCGGCATGCCCTACAGCCAGATCATCATCGCCGCCGCGATCCCCTCGATCCTCTACTATCTCGGCCTGTTCGTGCAGATCGACGCCTATGCGGCCCGCAACGGCCTGAAGGGGATGCCGCGCTCTGAACTGCCCTCGCTGAAGGAGACCTTCAAGGAGGGCTGGCACTACATCTTCGTCTTCGCCATCCTGATCGTGATGATGATCGTCTTCCGGCAGGAGACGCTGGCGCCGTTCTATGCGACCGCAGCCCTCGTCGTGATCAACCAGCTGCACAAGAGCACGCGGCTCAATCTCAACGGCTTCATCAACCTTTTGACCGGCGTGGGGCGCTCGCTCGCGGAACTCGTGGCGATCCTGCTCGGCGTCGGCCTGATCATCGGCGCCTTCTCGGCGACGGGGCTCGCCGGGACGCTTGCCAACGATCTCGTCTTCCTCTCCGGCAACAACGTCTTCGTGCTGCTGATCATGGGGGCGATCACCGCCTTCATCTTCGGCATGGGGATGACGGTGACGGCCTGCTACATCTTCCTGGCCGTGGTGCTCGCGCCGGCGCTGACGCGGGCGGGGCTCGATCCGCTCGCGGTGCATCTGTTCATCATGTATTGGGGCATGGTCTCCTTCATCACGCCGCCGGTGGCGCTGGGCGCCTTCGCTGCGGCGACGATCGCGCGGACCAGTCCGATCATGGCCGGCTTGCAGGCGATGCGGCTGGGCTCGATCATCTATATCGTGCCGTTCTTCTTCGTCCTGAACCCGGCCCTGATCGGGCGCGGCAGCACCTATGAGGTGGTCACGGTGCTGATCACGGCGCTGATCGGGGTATGGTTCATCGGCTCCTCGCTGCAGGGCTACCTCGCCGGCGTGGGCGATATCGGGCGCGGGGCGCCGGCGCTGCTGCGGCGGGTGATGCTCGCAATCGGCGGTCTGTTCCTGGCCGCACCGGGCCATATCGGGCTCGGCCTCGATCACATGCAGATGACGCTGGTCGGGCTCGCCTTCGCCATACCGGTGATCCTCCTGCGGGTGATGCGCAAGACTGACGTTGCGGCAAGCCCGTGAACGGCGGGTGACGGGGCTTGCAACTGTCATGGAGTATGCGAGAAAAGCTCGCTTGATAGGGTTGTCGAAGGGCTGGTTCGAATGAAGGCCGATACGATACATGCGCATGAAGCGGATATTCCCGCCTCTTCCGGGGAGGGGGAAGACGTTCCGGCGAAGGATCGCCAGTTCGTCACCGCACTCGCGCGCGGGCTCTCCGTTTTGCGGGCCTTCACGAGCTCCAACGAGGTTCTCGGCAACCAGGAAATCGCGCGGCGCACCGGGCTGCCCAAGCCGACCATCTCGCGCCTGACCCATACGCTGCTCGAGCTGAACTACCTGCGCATCGTCAAGGACCGGGACAAGTATCAGCTCGGCCCCGCCGTGCTGGCGCTG
>PXAW01000639.1 GCA_003567055.1 Hyphomicrobiales bacterium | reverse complement strand
AGATCGGCATCAACAACACCGACTACAATGACCAAGCCGCGTTCGACGCGGGCGCCAACCACTTCGTCGCCCCCGCGGACGGGACGTATCTCTTCGGCGCGACGCTGCTCTTCAAGGTCAATTCCAGCACCAATGCGCGCATGCGCGGGCGGCTGGTCCTGAACGGCAGCGATGAAATTCGCGGCTCCTTCGGCGAGATCAGCGGCGCGCATGTCTCCGAGGCCACCGCGCTCTGGCTGCAGAGCATGGCGGTGCTGCAGGAAGGCGATACCGTCGAACTGCAGGGGTATTTCCGCGCGCAGGATGGCTTCTTCGCGGCCGATCACACCAGCTTCTGGGGGGCGAAGATCGGATGAGTAACCGGCACACACTCACCGAACAGATCGTCCAGGCCTTCCGCGACCACGGCACGGCCACCGCCATCGGCGTGCTGATCACCTCGCTCGTTGCCCTCGCTGCCGCCGTGGTGCGCAAGGCATTTACCAACGAGGCCATGCTCGCCAGGCTCGAACGCGAGCTCGAGGCCCAGCGCGAGCGCCATGACGAGCGCCGCGACGACGACCGCGCGGCGGATGCCGACCGGCTGGAACGCATCGAGCGCGACATCGGCGAGATCCGCAAGATGCTGTTCGAGGCGTTCCGCAAGTCACCCGACTGAGCCGGGCGACCGCGCTCTGCAACCGACCAGCGATCTGCCGGCGCACGCACCCCACAGCGGATGACGACCCGGCGCACGCAGACTGACAGCCTCGCACATCCAATCCGCCCCTCGCCGCCGCTCCCTCCGGGCGGCGGCATGTTCCGCATGCCCTTCATCCCGAGGAGACGTCCCATGTCCGACCCTGTTCGCACCTATCGCCATTTCCGCGACGTGCCAGAGCGCGATTGGCGCTGGAAGAACTTCTCGCCCGCCGAGATCGCCTGCCGCGGCACCGGCCAGCTCAAGCTGCACCCTGAGGCGCTGGACAAGCTGCAGGCGCTGCGCGACCGGCTCGGCAAGCCGCTGATCGTCCGCTCGGCCTATCGCTCGCCCGAGCACAACCGCAATGTCGGCGGGGCGCAGCGCTCGAAGCATATGGATGGCACGGCGTTTGATATCGCCATGACCAACCACGATCCGGCCGCATTTGAAGCGGCGGCGCGGGCTGTGGGGTTTCTGGGGTTCGGGTACTACCCGCGCTCAAACTTCATGCACATCGATCTCGGCCCCGCGCGCCAGTGGGGCGAACGCTTCCCGGTGCGTGCGGCACCGTTTGCCGCCGAAACCCCGCCCGCGCGCGAGACCATCGCGCAAAGCCGCACACTGAAAGGCACCGGCGCAGCAGGCGTGGCGACCGTCGGTGCCGCGGGGGTCGAGGTCGCGCAGGAAGTGCTGGCCGAGGCGCAGAGCACAGTCCTGCCACTGGTGCCCTATCTCGACACCCTCCGCTGGCTGTTCATCGCCATGGCGCTGGGCGGGATTGCGCTGGCCGTCTGGGCGCGGCTCGATGACTGGAAGAAGGGCCTGCGCTGATGTGGGCCAGCCTCGCGGTCAGGCTACTCGCCCGGCCTTGGATGCGGCGGATGGCGTCCATCGTCCTCCTCGCACTCACCATCGCCCTGTTTATCATCAACCTCCGCCGCACCGCCGAGCGCGCTGGCCGCGCCGCCGAGCGGCTCGATATGCTGGAGCAGACCAATGCCACCCACCGCCAAATGCTGGACGCCGCCGCGCGCCGCCCTCGCAGCCGCGACGACCTTCTTGACCGCCTGCGCGGGGGTGGGTTCTGATACCTCGCCCGGCGTCTGTCCGCCAGTGGTGGAGTACGGCCGGGCCGAACAGGCGCGCGTGGCGGGAGAGGTCGCCGCGCTGCCTCAGGGGGCGCTGATCCCGGATTGGCTCGCCGATTACGCCGTCCTGCGCGATCAGGCGCGAGCGTGCGCGGGACGATAGCCTGTAACGCCGTTCGAAATCGTGGCGCGATTGCAGGCATCCGGCTATTCTCGCCTGATGAACAAGGACGACGAAAAGCGCGTTGCGGCAAGGCTGGCCAGGATCATGGCCATGCTGTGCGTGCGCAACACGCAGCTGGAGACGCTGCATGCCGGACTAACCCCTGTCACCCGGACCGGCGACTACTCGGATGTCTTCGTCTTGGACGGGAACGGTCGGCGCATCCCCTGGACCGAGGTCTCGCATATCGACGAGGACGAGATGCGCGCGCTGATGCAGGAAATCGTCAACCGTCTCTACACGTTCCATCTCGAAGCCGACGATCCCAAGCTGCAGACGACCATCGAGGGCTGGATGGGCGTCGCGATGAAATGGGACGAGCCGGAAATCGATCCCAGGATGATCAGTCGCGGGCAGGAGTCGCGCCGCGACTGACGGGCTGCGACCCGTTCGAGGATAGCCGAACGCTCGGGCACGTGCCCTGCAGGGCATTCTCTCGGTCACCTTCGACATTCAACTGGACTATGCGCGCGGGCCAGGCCTGATGTCGTGTTGTCGCGCCGATGGAGCCGCACGGAATGATCCCGAAACACCCTGACATCACCGTCACGCTGACCGGCCAGGACGGCAACGCCTTTGCCGTTCT
>PXAW01000377.1 GCA_003567055.1 Hyphomicrobiales bacterium | reverse complement strand
CGACACGGGGACAATCTCCAGCCCGGCCTTGATATTGGCCGGCACGTCCGCGAGATCCTTCACGTTCTCTTCCGGGATCAACACCTTCTTGATGCCACCGCGCAGGGCCGCCAGCAGCTTCTCCTTGAGGCCGCCGATGGGCAGGACCCGCCCGCGCAGCGTCACCTCGCCGGTCATGGCGAGGTCGCGCCGCACGGCGATGCTGGTGAGGATCGAGACAATGGCAGTCGCCATGGCGATACCCGCAGACGGGCCGTCTTTCGGCGTTGCGCCTTCCGGCACGTGCACGTGGATGTCCCGCTTGTCGAAGGAGGGCGGCTCGATGCCGAAATCGATGGCCCGCGAGCGGACATAGGATGCCGCTGCGGAAATCGATTCCTTCATCACGTCGCGCAGATTGCCCGTGACGGTCATCTTGCCCTTGCCGGGCATCATCACGCCCTCGATCGTGAGCAACTCGCCCCCGACTTCCGTCCAGGCGAGGCCGGTGACCACACCGACCATGTCCTCCGCCTCGACTTCACCGAAGCGATATTTCGGCGCGCCGAGAAAATCGGACATGTTTTCCTCGGTGACGACGACCTTCTCCACCTTGTCGGTGAGGATCTGCTTCACCGCCTTGCGGACGAGGTTGGACAATTCACGCTCGAGGTTGCGCACCCCCGCCTCGCGGGTATAGCGCCGGATCAGGAGCAGCAGCCCGGCATCGTCGATCGCCCATTCCTCGGATTTCAGGCCGTGCTTCTTGATGGCCTGCGGGATCAGGTGCCGGCGCGCGATCTCCTGCTTCTCGTCCTCGGTATAACCCGCGATGCGGATCGTCTCCATACGGTCGAGCAAGGGCGCGGGGATGTTGAGCGTATTGGCCGTGGTGACGAACATCACGTTCGACAGATCGTATTCCACCTCCAGATAATGATCGGCGAAGGTGGAATTCTGCTCCGGATCGAGCACCTCGAGCAAGGCCGAGGAGGGATCGCCGCGGAAATCCTGGCCCATCTTGTCGATCTCGTCGAGCAGGATGAGCGGGTTGATCGTCTTCGCCTTGCGCATCGACTGGATGATCTTGCCCGGCAGCGAGCCGATATAGGTGCGCCGGTGGCCGCGGATCTCGGCCTCGTCACGCACACCACCGAGCGACATGCGCACGAATTCACGCCCCGTCGCACGCGCAATCGACTTGCCGAGCGAGGTCTTGCCGACGCCGGGCGGGCCGACGAGGCAGAGAATCGGGCCGGTCAGCTTGTTGGCGCGCTGCTGTACGGCGAGATACTCGACGATGCGCTCCTTGACCTTGTCGAGACCGAAGTGATCGGTGTCGAGCACGTTCTGCGCCGCGTTGAGATCCTTCTTGACCTTGGAGCGCTTGCCCCAGGGAATGACCAGCATCCAGTCGAGATAATTGCGCACGACCGTGGCCTCGGCCGACATCGGCGACATCTGACGCAGCTTCTTCAATTCGGCCGACGCCTTTTCGCGGGCCTCCTTGGACAGCTTGGTCTTGTTGATGCGCTCTTCGAGCTCGCCGAGCTCGTCGCGCCCGTCTTCGTCGCCGAGCTCCTTCTGAATGGCCTTCATCTGCTCATTCAGATAGTACTCGCGCTGCGTCTTCTCCATCTGGCGCTTGACGCGGGTACGGATGCGCTTCTCGACCTGGAGAACCGAAATCTCGCTCTCCATCTGGCCCAGAACGCGCTCGAGCCGCTCCGCCACCGTGGGGAGCTCGAGGATTTCCTGCTTCTCGGACACCTTCACCGCGAGATGCGACGCAACGGTATCGGCAAGCTTCGCCGGGTCGTCGATCTGCGACACGGCGGCCACGACTTCCGGGGAGACCTTCTTGTTGAGCTTGACGTAGCCCTCGAATTCATTGAGCACCGAGCGCGCCAGCGCCTCGGCCTCGATACGGTCACCCATCTCGTTGGGCAGGACCGAGATCCGGGCTTCGTAATATTCCTCGTTGGGCACATATTCATCAATGCGTGCGCGCCCCGCCCCTTCGACGAGCACCTTCACGGTACCGTCGGGAAGCTTCAGCAGCTGCAACACGCTGGCGATGGTTCCGAAATTGTAGATGCCGTCGGCAGCCGGGTCGTCTTCCGTCGCGTTGATCTGGGTGGCGAGAACGATATGCTGATCGTTCTTGACCACCTCCTCCAGCGCGCGGATCGATTTTTCCCGACCGACGAAGAGCGGCACGATCATGTGGGGAAACACCACGATGTCGCGCAGGGGAAGAACCGCGTAGACGCCCTCGGTGCCGGGCTCGATCGGGGTGCGGTTTTTCGACTGTGTCATTAAACGACGTCCTTTAGCCTTTGAACGTCCAGCCGTTTTCACGGAATGTGCCATCGCGCTGGACGGGTTCCCGCGAGATCGTCCTGCGGGAACCTGCAGACCGCCACCTTCTGCGAAGCATGGCGACCGGGATAACCATTAAGTGGCGTGAGCATCCCGATATTTCAACCGGTGGAGCACCTGCGAAATGCAGCCTGATGCCCCCGCCCGCGCCGCCTTACGCGCTCGCCGTCTGTGACGATTCGTTACCGCGATCAGCATGGATGATGAGCGGACCGGCATT
>PXAW01000550.1 GCA_003567055.1 Hyphomicrobiales bacterium | reverse complement strand
TGCCGTCTTCGGCCAGCGCCTCCTCGAGGTAGCCCTTCTCCTTCAGCAGCAGGCTGACCGGATTGTAGGTGGCGTAATCGACGCGGATTTCGCTGGGGGATTGCGCGAAGGTGTTCTGCATGCCGAACGCGGCAAGGGCGAGAGCGACGCCGGTTACACGTGCAAGACGCGGTAAAAGGGTACGAATCTTCAACAACACGACCTCCTGGGAGATGATAAAACCTTGAAAATGCGGAATTATATGAGGGAAACGCCGTTTGCCCCGAAACCGCCTCGTTCTTTTTATGAAACGATCTGGCCGGGATGTCAAACACGTCAGTGGAATTATTTATAAATACGAAATATCATGTAAAATAGGTACAAGGCAGATCGCCCCCCGCACTCTGTCCTGGCGGACAGGCTCAGGCTCCGGTTCAGACGCCGGGTGCGTAGACCGGCGCGTCGAAATCGGTCGCGACCGGGGCCGGCTGCGCCGTCTCGTCGAGGATGAATCCCGGATAGCCGCGCGCGGCGACGTCGTCGCAGATGGCGCGGTAGCGTCCCATGCCGCCGGTATAGGGCATGAAGACGCGCGGCTTGCCGGGCACGTTCGCGCCCAGATACCAGGAATGGGGCACCTGCGGCAGCAATGTGCGCCCTGCCGCCTCTTCCACGTGCCGACCCCAGGCCGTTGCCGCCTCCATACGCGCTTCGATCCGCGTCACGCCCCGCTCGCGCATCGACGCGATGCACTCAGCTATCCATTCCACATGCTGCTCGATCCCGATCGGCAGGTTCACCAGCACCGAGGGGCTGCCCGGTCCGGTCACGGTGAAGAGATTGGGAAAGCCGGGGATCTGCAGGCCGAGATAGGTCACCGGCCCCGCCGCCCAGGCCTGCGCCAGGCTCACCCCGTCGCGCCCGGTCAGGCCGAGTCGCAGGAGCGGCCCGGTCATCGCGTCGAAGCCGGTGGCGAAGACGATCACGTCGAGGGGGTATTCGGCCTTCTCCGTCATGATGCCGTTCCTGGTGATCCGCGTGATCGGCTCGGCGCGCAGATCCACGAGATCGACATTGTCGCGGTTGAAGGTCTCGAAATATTCCGTATCGACGGGCGGGCGCTTGGCGGCATAGGGGTGGTCGATATCGGACAATATCCGCGCCTTGTGCGGATCATGCACGATCTGCCGGATCTTGCCCTTGATGAACTCTGCGGCGGTGGCGTTGGCGTCTTCGCTCGCGAGCAGATCCTGGAACACCGCACGAAACCGCAAGCCGCCCGTCTCCCAGGCCTCCTCGTAGAGCGCAAGGCGCGCTTCCTCATCGACATCGAAGACCTTGCGCCTGGCGATCTCGAAGGGATGGCCGTTGGGCGTGCGCTGCACGATGTCGCGGATTTCCTCGAAATTCTCCTTGAAATAGCGCTTGCGCGCTTCATCGAGCGGCGCGTTGCGGGCGGGGACGGAGTAATTCGCCGTGCGCTGGAACACGGTCAGATGCCCCGCTTGCACCGCCATTGCCGGTGCGGCCTGGATGCCGGTCGAACCGGTGCCGATCTGGCCGACGCGCTTGCCGGCAAGATCCACGCCCTCATGCGGCCATTGCCCGGTATGGTACCATTCGCCCTTGAAATCGTTCAGGCCGGGAATGTCGGGAATGTTGGCGCTCGACAGGCAGCCCACGGCGGTGATCAGCCAGGTGCAGGTGAGGCTCTCGCCGCGATCCGTCTCGACGATCCAGCGATTGCTCGCTTCGTCGTAGCGCGCGCCGGTGACCTTCACGCCCAGGCTGATATCGCGCATCAGGTCGAGGCGCTCAGTCACGAATTCGAGATAGCGCAGGATCTCCGCCTGGCCGGGATAGCGCTCGCTCCATTCCCAGGCGCGATAGATCTCCGGCGAGAAGAAATAGCAATAGGAATGGCTCTCCGAATCGCAGCGCGCCCCGGGATAGCGGTTGGCCTGCCAGGTCCCGCCGATCCCCGGCTGCGCCTCCAGCACGCGCACCGACAGCCCGAGCCGGTCACGCAGCAGATGCAGCTGGTAGAGCCCGGCGAAGCCCGCCCCGATGATCAGCGCGTCGAAATCAGGCTCGCCTCCCGCCCGGCGATTGTCGGTCAGACCGTCACTCATCGTCGTTCTCCCCTCGCTTCGCGTTGTTTTTCCACGAGTGTGAAAGGCGCGGTGGGTTCGATCAAGCCGTGACGGCGTCGCCCGGGGCGCGATAATCGACAAGCCGCGAAGCGCCAAATGCCCACATGCGGCCTGCCCGGGAGGTGAACCTGCACAGGGAGCGTCAGCGCATGGCGGTGACTTCGATCTCGACCTTCATCGCCGGATCGATCAGCCCGGCCACGATCACGCAACTCGCCGCCGGCGCCGCGGCCCCCATATACTGCACGCAGATCGGCAGCACCGTCGCGGCATCCCTGGCATCGGTGAGATAGATCGTGGCGCGCACAAGGTCATCGAGCGAGGCATCCGCCTGTGCCAGCGTCTCGCCGATGGTCTTCCAGATGTTGTGCGTCTGCGCACCGACATCCTCGGGCATGCGCATGGCGGCGTAGTCGTAACCCGTCGTCCCGGCGACGAAGACGAAGGGCT
>PXAW01000470.1 GCA_003567055.1 Hyphomicrobiales bacterium | reverse complement strand
GTCGCACTCGCGCTCTGCCTCGTCATCGCGACCCTGTTCCTGCAGCAGGCCTCGGGATGGCAGAACAGTGTCCGTGCGGCGATGGATATGGAGCCCGTTGACGGGATACGCAGTTTCCGGATCGTTGCGATGGCCGTCGCCGTCTTCGTCCTGTGTATCGTCACGGCGCGCCTGTTCACCCGCGCAGGACATATGCTCGCCCGCCTGATGACGCGCCTCATGCCTCCGCGCGTCGCAGCGCTTACCGGCTTCACCATCCTCGCGACGCTGGTCTGGACGCTGGCCAACGGCCTGTTGCTCTCCGGGGCCCTGCGTCTGGCCGACAGCTCGTTCCGGCAGCTCGACGCCTTCATTCCCGAGGAGTTGAGCGCACCTGCGAACCCGCTTGTCTCCGGGTCACCGCAATCACATATCGACTGGATGGAGCTCGGGCGCGCCGGACGCAATTTCGTCAGTGGGGTGACCCGCTTCGACGAACTTGCCGCTTTCCACAGCGATGGCGCAAAGGTCCCCATCCGCCTCTATATCGGCCTTGCTGCCGGTGAAACCATCGAGGATCGCGCCCGCCTCGCCCTGGCGGAGTTGCAGCGCACCGGCGCCTTCGAGCGCGAGATCCTGGTGATCGCCACCCCGACAGGCACGGGCATGATCGACCCGGATGCGATCCGCTCGCTCGAATATCTCACCGCAGGCGACGTGGCGACGGTGGCCGTGCAGTATTCCTACATGGCGAGCTGGCTGACGCTTCTGGTCGAACCGGAATACGGCGCCGATTCAGCGCGCGCGGTCTTCATGGACATCTACGATTACTGGCGCGAACTGCCCCGCGATGAGCGCCCGAAGCTCTACCTGCACGGTCTTTCGCTGGGTGCGATGAATTCCGATCTCTCCGCAGATCTGTTCGACGTCATCGCCGATCCGTATCAGGGCGCCTTGTGGAGCGGCCCGCCCTTTTCCAGCAGGACCTGGAACACCGCAACGCGCGAACGCCGGCCCGGCTCACCCGCCTGGCTGCCCCGGTTCCGTGACGGCTCGGTCATTCGTTTCGCCAACCAGACCGGTTTCGGTGACCCCGATCTGCCGGAGCGCGACTTCGCCCCATGGGGCCCGCTGCGCATCGTCTATCTGCAATATGCCAGTGATCCGATCACCTTCTTCAGCCCGCAGATCGCCTGGCGACCGCCGGACTGGCTGCACGATCCGCGCGGTCCGGACGTGTCGCCCGCCTTGCGCTGGATGCCGGTCGTGACCATGCTGCAATTGCTGGCCGATATCATCTCCGCCCGCGCAGCCCCGCTGGGGCACGGCCATTTCTATGCGCCGGAGCATTACGTCACGGCCTGGCACGCCGTGATCGCCTTCGATCGCTGGCCGGAAGGGCCGCAATGGGACGGTCGCAGGCTCGAACAGTTGCGGCGCCATCTGATCGCCACGCGCTGAGGGCGCCCGGCGCCATGCCCGTCACAGGCAGCGCGTGCCGCCGCGCGGAATTTCGTCGACATTGCGCACGGGCCAGGGCGTCGTCTCGCCGAGCTCGAGATCACCGGTAATCGCGTAACCGATCATCGGGGTGTAGACATTGCCGACTTCCGCGAGAATGAAACTCGTTCCGGGGATGGCGAAGCCCGCCGGGATTGCGACGGTGCTGCCCGGCGCGCGCGGCGCGATATCGCGCCCGTCACTCCAGCAGACCTCACCGACGACACTGCCGTTGTCATCCTCTATCACGACCGAGGAAACGCGCATGGTCACGCGGGAGATGTCATAGGGGGCCATGACGGAGAGCGCGGCGTTGAATATCTCTTCCATCTGGGCATTGTTGATGCCGTCGGATGACCGGCTGGTGATATCGGCGATGGTGCGCGACAGGATCGTGACCTTGCGATTGATGTTCACGCCTTGCGTCACCTCGGACATGCCGAGAAACAGAAGCAGCATCACCGGCAGGATCATGGCGAATTCGACGGCAGCGACACCCGCCGTCGCCAGCGGGAAAGCGCGCACACGCCGCCATGTCCCGCGACATTCCGCGAGGATCAGATACGCAGCGTAATGCAAGGCGCAGCGAAAGCTGCCACCTGCCACCAGACGCCTCGTTGCGTGCTTTATGAATCCGGTCATGTCCACCCTCACTGTGTGAACGGTTCGTTGCGGAAAGCCGACGTGGCCATGATCAGACGCCCGCCGCCATTCAGCATCGCTTCACGCGAACCGAGAATTCCGACGAAAGCCGGATAGTTCATGGCGGCACGCACCACGACGATTTCGTCGGGGCCCGTAGGCTGGTAACCGAAATCGGAAGCGTCGAATTCGCCCTCGGGCGTGATCGGGGGCGGCAGCGTTGCGCCGGGGAAATTCGGGAAGGAGCGGACATCGATCTGGACGAGATCATTGCAGTTGAACAGGGCTGTCACCCGGCTGCATATCTCATCGCGAAACGCATCCGCGCTTTGCCCGCCCGCGCTCTGGAACTGCCCGGTATAGATTTGCCGGGAGGCATCGGCGACGGCATTTTCCAGCACCTGGGTCACCCAGAAGGTCAATGCGACTTCGATGATGGCGAAAATGATGCCGAAGAAGGGT
>PXAW01000327.1 GCA_003567055.1 Hyphomicrobiales bacterium | reverse complement strand
GGCTGGCGGCGCTCTGGCTGATCGGCGCCGGGCTCGGCTTTGCGCTCTATCACGCCGCCTTCGGCTTCACCGGCGCCTATCGCGTGATGATCACGCGCGGCAAGAGCGCCTCGGTGCGCGCGCAGATGCTGATGCTGGCAGTGGCCGTCGTGATCTTCTTCCCCGCGATCGAGGCCGGCTCCGTCTTCGGCAATCCGGTACGCGGCTTCGTCTTTCCCGCCGGGTGGGAAGTCGCGCTCGGCGCGTTTCTCTTCGGAATCGGCATGCAGCTCGGCGGCGGCTGCGCCTCCGGCACGCTCTATACCTCCGGCGGCGGCGATACGCGCAGCGTGATCACGCTCACCTTCTTCATCATCGGCATGACCATCGGCGCCTGGGACATGGAGCGCTGGCAGGATCTGCCCGCCCTGCCCCCGATTTCCCTGCCCGAGACCCTCGGCCTCTGGCCGGCGCTGGTGCTGCAACTCGCGCTCTTTGCCGCCATCGCCTGGCTGCTGGCGCTGCGCGAACGCCGGCTGCACGGCCATGTCGAGCCGATCTTCGCGCGCCATCGGAAAAGCTTCTTCACGGGCCCGTGGCCCTTCGCCTGGGCGGCGCTGGCGCTCGCGCTCCTGAACGCCGCGACGCTGATCGTCGCGGGCCGCCCCTGGGCGATCACCCAGTCCTTCGCGCATTGGGGCTCGCTGGTGGTGGATCATCTGCGCATCGATGATCCGTTCTTCTGGCCCTATTGGGAGGATCCGACCCGCGTCGATCTCCTGCACCGCCCGCTCGGCCGCGACGCGATGACCCTGATGAACGTCTCGCTCATTCTCGGCGCCTTTCTCGCCGCCGGCCTCGCGGGACGGTTCCGGCCCGGCTGGCGGATCGGCCTGCGCCCGCTGGCGGCGGCGATCATCGGCGGGTTGCTGCTGGGCTACGGCGCGCGCATGGCGCTGGGCTGCAATATCAGCGCCTTCTTCTCCGGCGTCGCCTCGGGGAGCCTGCATGGCTGGATCTGGATCATCGCAGCCCTGCCCGGAACATGGCTCGGCACCCGTCTGCGCCCCCTCTTCGCCCTCGATCCGAGGAGCAGCGAGGCCAGCCATAAACACATAAAATAAATGTAGAAAATGATATAAAAACGCCTGTTGATGTATTTTTCCGACTGCGTTAGCATGGTCGCGTAATTTGGTTGGTTCCACTGAATTGGGGAAGTCGATGTCTTTCTTGTCACAGGCCCTGCGGGGCGGCGCGCTGGCGCTGGTACTGGGGTCGTTCGCACCGGTCGGCGCGGCGCAGGCCGAGGAAATCCGCACACCGATGATCGCGCAGGGCTGCGCCGGTTGCCACGGCCAGTCCGGTGCCGGCATGGGCGCGACGCCGCGGATCGCGGGCTATGGTCGCGATGCCTTCATCGCCACCTGGGAATCGTTTCGCAATGACGAGCGCCCCGCGACCATCATGAACCGCATCGCGCCCGGCTATACCGACGAGGAAGTCGCCGCGCTTGCCGATTATTTCTCGCAGCTGCGCTGAGGATTTTGCCATGAATGGATTTTCGCCCAAACTCACGCGCCGTCACTTCGGCGCCCTCCTCGCCGGCAGCGCCTTCACCCTCGCCGCGCCTGCGATCCTGCGCGCCGATACCGGCCCGCGCCTCGTGGTGATCGGCGGCGGCTTCGGCGGTGCCAGCGCGGCCCGGTTCGCGCGGATCAACTATCCGGACGTGAACGTCACGCTGATCGAGCCCTATGACAGCTTCGTCACCTGCCCCTATGGCAATCTGATCCTCGGCGGCAAGCGCGAGCTGCCGCAGATCACCCACAGCTATGACGGCCTGCGTGCGCGCGGCGTCGATGTGGTGCAGAGCTGGGCCAAGGATATCGATCCGGTCGCGAAGCAGGTCACGCTGGCCGACGACACACAGATCGCCTATGACAAGCTCATCGTCTCCCCGGGCATCGGCCTGCGCTGGGATGCGATCGAGGGCTATGACGAGGCCGCATCCGAGATCTTCCCGCATGCCTGGATGGGCGGCGACGGCAGCCAGATCAGCATTCTGCGCCGCCAGCTCGAGGCTCTGCCCGAAGGCGGCGTGGTAGGCCTCGCGATACCGCCCAACCCGTTCCGCTGCCCGCCCGGCCCCTATGAGCGCATCTCGATGATCGCGCATCATCTCAAGCAGCATAACCCTCGCGCCAAGATCCTCGCCTTCGACGCCAAGGACGGCTTCTCGAAGCAGGGCCTGTTCCAGGACGGCTGGGCCGAGCTCTACGGCGACATGATCGAGTGGATTCCGGCGAGTGAAGACGGCACGATCGTCGCTGTCGATCCGCAGGAGAAGGTCTTCATCAGTGAATTCGGCGAGCGCCACAAGGTGGATGTCGGCAACGTCATCCCGCCGCAATACGCCGCCGCCATCGCCCGCGATACCGGTCTTGCCGATGACAGCGGCTGGGTGCCTGTCGATCCGCTGACCTTCGCCGCCGAGACCGCGCCGGACATTCATGTGATCGGGGACGCCAATATCGGATCGCCGATGCCGAAATCCGGCTATGTGGCGAATTCCACCTCGAAGCAGGCCGTTGCGTCCGCCATTGC
>PXAW01000192.1 GCA_003567055.1 Hyphomicrobiales bacterium | reverse complement strand
GGAAAGATGAAACTCATGGGGCGCTCCCTGCAGCCTTCGCGCCGTTCGGCGCTTTCCCTGCAAGGTGTAGCCGGTGGCGTCGCGCCGGAGAAGGGTCACGGCGGCGAAAATCCCGATGCGCATTCGCCCACCCATCGCGGTTGCGGCTCAGCCGGGCGGGAAGCGGATGCCGGCCCGGTCGCTGTCGCGCCGCCCGTCGCGCATCCTTACGTCGGTAACGGCGGGTATCGCCGGCGTGTAACTGCGCGCGATGCGCACGCCGCGCAGGTTGAACTCCGCAACGCGCCCGGCGAAGGCCCATATGGCCGGCACGGCGGCGAGCGAGATATAGCCGTCGATGGCGTAGTGCCAGCCCAGATGCACCGTCGCGACCATCGTCAGGATGAGAAAGGCCGTCGCCGCGATACCAAGCCAGCGCGAGACGCGCCAGGCGAGCAGCATCAGCAGCGTCGAGATCGCGACATGCATGCTCGGCGTCGCCGAGATCCCGCCGCCGGGGCGCAGATCACCGGCCTCGAACTGCTCCCAGAGCAGGTCCTGCATGTCGAGGGCGCGCACGCGATAGATTTCGTCTGCCTGCTGCAGATACGTCATCAGCGGCGCGTAGGGGTTGTCGCGATAGGGAAACAGCAGACCATAGAAGCAGGGACCGCCGGCGGAGAGGATCAGCGCGGCGAAGGTGCCGAGCACGGCCCATGTCAGGATGAACGCGATCAGGAACTGGTTGCGCAGGGCCGGGCGCTCCGCCCACAACGTCACGGCCAGCACGGTGAAAGCCATGATCGGGAACCAGGCTTCATAGAGCAGCGAGATCGTCGCGGTGACGATCGGATAGCCGAAAACCGGATGCAGGAGTCGCCAGGCGGAGACCCCACCATGCAGGAAGCGGTCGACCTCCATGAAGACATGATCGAGCGCATAGGGGTTGATCGTGCCGATCGAGGCCTTGAGCGAGGTGAAGGCGGAGACGAAGAGCGGCAGCACGATGAAGACCGGAGCCGCGACGGCGAGGCGCCTCCACAGCAACAGCCGCCCGCGCCGGTCCTCGCCGGGCGTCAGGAAGGGAATGCTCTCGAGCAGCCGGTCGCGACGCTTGTTGGCGAGATAGGCGATCAGGAAGACGAAAACCGCGCCGCCGATCCACATCAGATTGTAGACACCGAGCGAGAACCGCGTCTCCCAGAAGAAGCTGACGATGAAGGCGAGCGCGATGTAGATTGCAGCGAAGAATAGGAACATCGCATTGGCTTCGAGCGCGCGCAAAGCCAGCAGACGCATCTGCTTCAGTCGATGGCCCTCGCTGCCCGTCCCCACACTCATCGCAATACCGCCGGAAAACGCCGTCAATACCGGGCTTTCCAGCCCGGAAGGCACTCTGTCACGGCGAAACAACGCGGCACAAGCACGGCAGTTCCGATTTTCCGGGATCAGGCGCTCCAGCCGCCATCGACCATATGGACCGCACCGGTGGTGAAGGCGCTTTCGTCGCTCGCGAGATAGAGCGCGAGCCAGGCCACCTCCTGCGCGGTGCCCAGCCGCCCCATGATCTGGCGGGCCACGAATTGCGCCCGCGCCTCATCCTCGGAGACGCCCTGCATGCGTGCAAGATCGACAATGCGCTGCTCCAGCGAGGGGGATTCGATCGTGCCGGGGCAGATCGCGTTGCAGCGCACGCCCTCGCGCACGAAATCGACGGCGACGGATTTGGTCAGGCCGATCAGGGCCGCCTTGGTCGCGCCATAGACGTAACGGTTCGGCGCGCCCTTCACCGAGGAGGCGGCGGAGGCGATGTTGATGATCGAACCGCCGCCGCGCGCCCGCATGCCGGGCAGGAAGGCGCGGATCGCGCGATGGGCCGATTTGACGTTGATATCGAAGGAGAAATCCCAGGCCGCGTCATCGCAATCGAGCGCGGTGCCGTGCGCGACGTAGCCGGCGCAGTTCACCAGAATGTCGACCCCGCCGAGCTTCTCGCCATAGGCCGCGATCGCCCCGCCATCCGTCATGTCGAGGGCATGGGCGCTGGCGCAGGCGAGGCCTTCGAGCTTGCCCGCATCGAGATCGCTGGCATGCACCTGTGCACCCTGCGCGATGAAGCTCTCCGCGATCGCCCGCCCGATCCCCTGCCCCGCCGCCGTCACCACGGCGATTTTACCCGCGAGCCGCTCCGTCATCCCGTTTCTCCCCTATGGTGCGACGCTGACGTTGCGTCGCTCGTTGCCGGTGAGAATGGAATGCCCGAGCGACCTTTGGCAATGGCCGCGATACGCGCACCGGATCGCGCAAAGCCGCATGCCCTGCCTGATCGATCCGCTCAGCCGAACATCCCGCCGAGCCCGTCATGGATCAGCTTGCCGCCGACGCCGAGCAGCAGGATATAGATCAGCGTGTAGAAGCGCGCGCTGTCGATACGCCGGATCAGCCAGATCCCGGCAATCGTCGCCGCGACCGCCAGCGGAAACAAAGCCAGCGACGTGGAGAGGTTTTCCGCCGAAAACTGCCCCAGCATGAAGAACGGCGCCACCTTCACCACGTTCAGGATCGCAAAGAAGATCGCACCCGTTCCCACCACGATCTCGCGAT
>PXAW01000491.1 GCA_003567055.1 Hyphomicrobiales bacterium | reverse complement strand
TAGGAGGCGTCTTCCGTCATCACCACGATGCGCGTGCCGGTGGCGATATGCGGCGGCACCATGGTGCGCACGCCGTTATTGAGCATGGCGGGCTTGTAGGAGGACGAAGCCGTCTGGCCCTTCACGGTCGGCTCGGTCTCAACGACTTCGAGGGTGACGCGCTGGGGCAGTTCGATCGCGATGGCGACGCCGTTATGCAGCTTCAGGCTGACCGTCATGCCTTCCTGGAGGAAGGCGGCCTGATCGCCGATATCCTCGCGGGTCATGGCGACCTGCTCGTAGCTGTCCGGGTTCATGAAGTGGAACCCCTCACCATCGTCGTAGAGAAAGGTATGATTGCGATCCTCGACGACGGCCTTCTCGACCTGCTCGGTGGTGCGGTAGCGCTCTGAGATCTTGGTGCCGTCGGAAATCCGGCGCAGATCGAGCTGGGTGACGGGCGTACCCTTGCCCGGATGGATGTTCTGCGCCGTGAGAACGACGTAGAGCTTGTCGTTGATGTCAACGACGTTACCCTTGCGCAGCGCGCTTGCCAGAACCTTTGCCATTTTCAATCCCGTTCCTGATCAACCGCTCGCGCGGTCTTGAACCTTGCGTCGCGTGGGCTTAACCCGATAACGCTTCCGGGTCCAGACCGGGATGCGCATTCACGCGCAATCTGACGTAACAGATGGGGTCTGTCAGTGATGACGCAATGGTGGCGACCGGAAGTTCACGCAGATCGGCGCCCCGCGCTCATGGCGCGCAACCGCATCAGGAGCGGCATGCGGGCCTGGTTCGAGGCGCGCGACTTCGTCGAGGTGGAGCCGGCCATCCTCCAGGTCTCGCCCGGCAACGAGGCGCATCTGCATGGCTTCGCGACGCAAATGATCGGCCATGACGGCGTGGCGCACCGCATGTATCTGCACACTTCGCCGGAATTCGCCTGCAAGAAGCTGCTCGCCGCCGGCGAGACGGCGCTCTTCGCCTTCGCCCCGGTCTTCCGCAACCGCGAGCGCGGGCCGCTGCACCATCCGGAATTCGTGATGCTGGAATGGTACCGCGCGAACGCGCCCTATGACGCGATCATCGCCGATTGCGCCGCCCTGATCGCCCGCGCAGCCGAGATCACGGGGGCGACGCGTTTTCGCCATCGCGGGGCGGAGGTCGATCCGTTCGCGCCGTTCGAGCGCGTCCCGGTGGCGCAGGCCTTCGCCGATCATGCCGGCATCGATCTCCTCGCCAGCCTGCGTGACGATGGCGGCACCGACCGCGCGGCGCTCGCGACATCGGCGCGCGAGGCCGGTATCCGGGTCGCGGAGGACGATACCTGGGCGGATATCTTCAGCCGTATTCTCGTCGAGCGCGTCGAGCCGCAGCTCGGGCGCGGGCGGCTCACCGTGCTCGATCGCTACCCCGTCGCGGAAGCCGCGCTCGCCCGTCCCTGCCCGGATGACCCGCGTCTGGCGGAGCGGTTCGAGATCTATGCCTGCGGCGTCGAACTCGCCAACGGTTTCGGCGAGCTCACCGATCCGGATGTCCAGCGCATCCGCTTCGCGGCGGAGATGGACGAGAAACAGCGCGTCTACGGCGAGCGTTATCCGATCGATGCGGATTTTCTCGAAGCGCTCGCCCTGATGCCACCGGCAAGCGGCGTCGCGCTCGGTTTCGACCGCCTCGTCATGCTGGCCACCGGCGCCCAGCGCATCGACCAGGTGATCTGGACCCCCGTTTCCGAGGCCGGAGGAGAAAGCTGATGGCGCAACGCACCCTGCGCGACCCCGAGGCGCTCATTGGGGCCGGCCTCGCCCCGGAATCCGCGCGCGCGGAAATCGACGCCGTCAATGCCCGCTACGCCATCGCGGTCACGCCGGAAATGGCGGCGCAGATCGACGCGAGCGATCCGCATGACCCGATCGCCGCGCAGTTCATCCCCGATCCGCGCGAATTACGCACGCTGCCCGAGGAACTCGCCGATCCGATCGGAGACGAGGCCCACAGCCCGGTGCCCCGCATCGTGCATCGCTATCCTGATCGCGCGCTGCTCAAGGTCGTGCAGGTCTGCCCGGTCTATTGCCGCTTCTGCTTCCGCCGCGAGAGTGTCGGGCCGCAGCATGGCGGGGCGCTGCCGCGCGCGGAGCTCGACGACGCGATCGCCTATCTGCGCGATCACCCCGAAATCTGGGAGGTGATCCTCACCGGCGGCGACCCGATGATCCTCTCCCCCGCCCGGATGCGCCATGTCATGGAAAGGCTGGCCGAGATCGACCACATCCGCATCATCCGCCTGCATACGCGCGTCCCCGTGGTGACGCCGGCGCATGTCGACGAGGCGCTGATCGCGGCCTTGAAGAGCGCCGGCAAGGCGGTCTATGTGGCGCTGCATGCCAATCATCCCAGGGAATTCACGCCAAACGCCCGGGCGGCGATCTGCGCCATCACCGTATCCGAGCCCTGTCCCATGTCGGTGGCGCCCACGCGGACCACCAGCGTCCCGTCGGCGGTGAGCTCCACTTCCGCTTCCGCCGTGTCGGGCAGCCCCTTGCCGAGACCGACGTTCTTGTAGGACGTGGCGATCCCCACCGCCCGCGTCCAGCCGGGCTCCAGGGGGGCCTTC
>PXAW01000324.1 GCA_003567055.1 Hyphomicrobiales bacterium | reverse complement strand
CTCGTGGGCCTCGCCATCGCCTCGGATTCCGATGACGTCGACGGGATCAATCGCGCCCGCCTGGCCGATCTGACGCTTGCCGGTTGAGCGCCGGATCAGATCAGCGCGAAACGGTCGACATCAACGAGCCCGCGATCGGAGATCTTGAGATGCGGGATCACCGGCAGCGGCAGGAAGGCGACCTGCAGGAAGGGCTCGGCCAGGGTCACGCCGAGAGCGCGCGCCGCCTCGCGCAGCGGGATCAGCGCGTCGCGGACCTGCTCGAAGGGCAGATCGCTCATCAGCCCGGCCACGGGTAGCGCGAGCTCGGCCCGCACCGCCCCGTCACAGGCCACGACGAAACCGCCGCCGATTTCGCCCAGGCGATTCACCGCGAGCGCCATATCGCGCGTATCGGCGCCCACCACCGTGATATTATGGCTGTCATGGCCGACGGAGGAGGCGATGGCGCCGCGCTTCATGCCGAAGCCCTTGACGAAGCCACGCCCGATATTGCCGTTTCGCCCATGGCGCTCGACCACGCAGACGCGCACGATGTCCTGCTCCGTATCGATGTCGAGCACGCCGTCAGCGAAGGGCAGCGTGGCCTCGAGATGCTGCGTGATGATCTGGCCCGGAATCACGCCGATCACCGGTTGCACCGCCGATTGCGCCGGGGCGATGAAATCCTCGGCGCTGACCGGCCGCGCCTTCATGCTCGACAGCCCGATCGGCGCGATCGCCTCGCGGGTGGCGAAAAGCGCGTCATCGACACGCCGCCCGGCGCTGAAGACTTCCCGCACGTCGCATTGCGCGAGATCACCGATCAGCACGATATCGGCGCGCCGCCCCGGCGCGATCATGCCGCGATCGTTCAGCCCGAAGGCGCGTGCGGCGGTGAGGGAGGCGGCGCGATAGACCGCGAGCGGCGGGCAGCCGAGCGCGATCGCGGTGCGGATCAGATAATCGAGATGGCCTTACTCGGCGATGTCGAGGGGATTGCGGTCATCGGTGCAGAAGGCGAGAAACGGGCTCGTCGCGATGTCGAGGAGCGGGGCGAGCGCGTGCAGATCCTTTGAGACGGAGCCCTCGCGGATCAGCACGGTCATGCCCTTGCGGATCTTTTCCAGCGCTTCCTCGGCGGTGGTCGCTTCATGCTCGGTGCGGATGCCGGCGGCGATATAGGCGTTGAGCCCGTCCCCGCGCAGGAGCGGCGCATGCCCGTCGACATGGCGCCCGTCGAAGACGTCGAGCTTGTCGAGACAAGCAGGATCCGCGTTGATGATGCCGGGAAAATTCATGAATTCGGCGAGCCCGATCACCTTGGGCGCATCGCGATAGCGCGCGAGCGCTGCGGCATCGATCGCCGCGCCGGCGGTTTCGAGATCGGTGGCCGGGACGCAGCTCGAAAGCTGCACGCGCAGATCCATGATGGTGCGATCGGCGCAGGCGAGGAAGTAATCGAAGGCGTCGGTGCCCAGCACATTGGCCATCTCATGCGGATCGCAGATCGCCGTCGTGACCCCGTGCGGGAGCACGCAGCGGTCGAATTCGAGCGGCGTCACCAGCGAGGATTCGACATGCAGATGCGTGTCGATGAAACCGGGCACGGCGATCAGCCCCTGCGCATCGAACAGCGTCTCGCCCTCGAAGCGGCCATAGGTCGCGACGATCGTATCGCCGCAAATGGCGATGTCGGTCTCGGTCAGATCGCCGGTGACGAGGTCGAACAGGCGCACATTGCGAATCACCCCATCGGCGGGCTCCGTGCCCGCGCCTTGCAGGATACGCGCCCGGTTGCGTGCTTGTGACGATCCGTCTGCAATCATGATCCGCCTCGCTTCATCATTTCGCGCAGAGTGAAGCAGCGCCCGGGATTGTCAACGCGGGGTGTGGGGGGCGGCGTCGGCTCTCGTCAAACCCTGCGCAGGGTTCTATCCTCGTCACGGGTATTCAGGGCAATGAGGTGGGATGTGAGCGCTGACGAGTATGGCCTGCGCGAGGGCGAGGTGGCAGTCGATCTGCCCGAGGCTTTCGATGCCGGGATCTATTTCATCGGGGAGATCGGGACGCCCTGGAAGAGTCGCGCCGATTGCCCCAAGAATCCGGGCGAATCGGATGCGATCTGCACGATCCGGCTCGATCCGCGTTACGCGGCGGGGCTCAAGGACCTGGAGACCTGCTCGCATGTGATCGTGCTCTATTTCATGAATGAGGCGCGCCGCGACATCGTCCTCCAGCGCCCGCGCCATTACAGCGCCGGACGCGGGGTCTTCGCCCTGCGCAGCCCGGCGCGGCCCAACCCGATCGCGCTGTCGGTGGCGCGGCTCGAAGCCGTCGAGGGCAACACCCTGCGCGTGCGCGGCCTCGATTGCCTCGACGGCACGCCGCTCGTCGATATCAAGCCGTATTTTGCGAGCATCGACGCGCGTCCCGAGGCGGTCGTCGGCTGGCGCGAGGCCGAGGGGCGGTAACGCGGGGCGTTGCTGAGGGGCGCCCCTCACCCCGCCCGCAGCAGCCGCACGCCGGCATCGCGCTCGAAGAGGTAGAGCAGGGCGCGCAGGGCGTCGCTGCGGGTGCCTTCGAGCTCGCGGTCGCGCTCCATGATCAGGCGGGCCT
>PXAW01000065.1 GCA_003567055.1 Hyphomicrobiales bacterium | reverse complement strand
GGCGATCCGGCGGCGGCCATGCGCTATACCGAGTGCCGGCTGGCCAAGCCCGCCGTGGCGCTGCTCGACGATATCGACAAGGACACGGTCGATTTCGACGAGAATTACGACGGCAAGGAGATGGAGCCCGTCGTTCTGCCGGCGCGCTTCCCCAATCTGCTGGTCAACGGCGCCGGCGGTATCGCGGTGGGCATGGCCACCAACATTCCGCCGCACAATCTCGGCGAAGTGATCGATGCGTGTTTCGCCTATATCGAGAACCCCGCCGTCACCATCGAGGACCTGATCGAGATCGTCCCCGGCCCGGATTTCCCCACGGGCGGGCTGATTCTCGGATATAGCGGCGCCCGATCGGCCTACAATACCGGGCGCGGTTCGGTGATCATGCGCGCAAAGGCGGATGTCGAGGAGATCCGCAAGGAGCGTGAGGCGATCATCATCACCGAGATCCCCTATCAGGTGAACAAGTCCACCCTGATCGAGCGCATCGCGGATCTGGTGCGCGAGAAGCGGGTGGAAGGCATTGCCGATCTGCGCGACGAGTCGGATCGCGACGGCATGCGCATCGTCATCGAGCTCAAGCGCGACGCGGTGGCGGATGTGGTGCTCAACCAGCTCTACCGCTTCACGGCCTTGCAATCCTCCTTCGGCTGCAACTTCGTCGCGCTCAATGGCGGGCGTCCGGAGACGATGAATCTCAAGGACATGATCCGCGCCTTCGTGGATTTCCGCGAGAGCGTCGTCAGCCGCCGCACCAAGTTCCTGCTCAACAAGGCGCGCGACCGGGCGCATGTCCTGTGCGGGCTGGCCATCGCGGTGGCCAATATCGACGAGGTGATCCACCTCATCCGCACCGCCCCCGATCCGAATGCCGCGCGCGCCGCGCTGATGGATCGCGACTGGCCGGCCTATGACATCGCGCCGCTGATCGCGCTCGTCGATGATCCGCTGCATCGTGTCGCCGAGGACGGGACCTACCGCCTGTCGGAAACGCAGGCGCGCGCCATCCTCGACCTGCGCCTCCAGCGCCTCACCGCGCTCGGCCGGGACGAGATCGGCGACGAGCTGAAGAAGCTCGCCGACGAGATCCGCGATTATCTCGAGATCCTGAGCTCGCGCGCGCGCATCATGCAGATCATCGGCGATGAGCTCGCCGAGATCCGCGAGGCCTATGCCACGCCGCGCAAGACGCAGATCGTCGAGCATGGCGCCGATTTCGACGACGAGGACCTGATCCAGCGCGAGGACATGGTCGTCACCGTCTCGCATGCCGGCTACATCAAGCGCGTTCCGCTCTCCACCTACCGGGCGCAGCGCCGTGGCGGCAAGGGCCGCTCGGGCATGGCGACCCGCGAGGAGGATTTCGTCACGCGGCTCTTCGTGGCCAATACCCACACGCCGGTGCTGTTCTTCTCCTCGCGCGGACAGGTCTACAAGGAGAAAGTCTGGCGGCTGCCGCTTTCTGCGCCCAATGCCAAGGGCAAGGCGCTCGTCAACATGCTGCCGATCCATCAGGACGAGCGCATCACCACGATCATGCCGCTGCCCGAGGATGAGGATTCCTGGGACAATTACGACGTGATGTTCGCGACCGCACGCGGCAATGTGCGCCGCAACAAGCTGTCGGATTTCGTCAACGTCAACCGCGCCGGCAAGATCGCGATGAAGCTCGACGAGGGTGATGCCATCGTCGATGTGCAGGTCTGTTCGACCGATGACGACGTGCTCCTGACCACTGCGAACGGCCAGTGCATCCGCTTCGCGGTTCCGGAAGTGCGCGTCTTCAAGGGGCGCGATTCGACCGGCGTGCGCGGCATCGCGCTGGCCAAGGGCGACCGGCTGATTTCGCTCGCCATCCTGCGCCATGTCGCGGCGACGGCGGAAGAGCGCCAGGCCTATCTCAAACACGCCTCGGCCATGCGCCGTGCAGCTGGTGCGGAGCTCGACGAAGGGGCCGTCGGCAATGGCAATGGCGCGCCGGCGGATGGCGAGGAAGCAGCCGAAATCGACCTCGGTCAGGAGCGTTACATCGAGATGGGCGCGGCCGAGCAGTTCGTGCTCACCTTGTCCGAGAACGGTTACGGCAAGCGCTCCTCGGCCTATGAATACCGTGTCACCGGGCGCGGCGGCAAAGGCATCACCGCCATGGTCACCAATGACCGCAACGGCAAGCTCGTCACCGCCTTCCCCGTGGAGCAGCATGACCAGCTCATGCTGATCACGGATCGAGGCCAGACCATCCGCGTACCGGTGGACGGCATCCGCATTGCCGGGCGCTCGACCCAGGGCGTGATCGTCTTCAACACCGCCGCCGACGAGCGGGTCGTCTCCGTCGAGCATATCGAGGGCGAGACGGAGGCTGCGGTGGTTGATGACGAGGTCGATGTGGACGTGGATATCGGTGAGGACGGGAACGGGCCGGAAACGCCCGAGGCGGATGATGCGCCCCCCACGGCATAAGGCGTCGGCGCCTTTCCTGTGACAGGGACGAAAGGGCGGGGCCTGCCGGCTCCGTCCCGTTGTTTTCCGGTCCCGGCCTGACCAGGGGTCTGATGATGCAAGAGAATTCCGGCGTCGTTGTGGCCTCGTCACCGCATG
>PXAW01000626.1 GCA_003567055.1 Hyphomicrobiales bacterium | reverse complement strand
TTCAGGCTCCTGCGGCGCGACTTCCTCAGGATTGGCTGCCTCGGGATTGGTTGCCTCATGCGCGCTCTCTTGCGACACGCTCTCTTGCGGCACGTTCTCTTGCGACACGTTCTCTTGCGATGACGCATCGGCCGCCTCTGCCGGGGCGGCATCGGACGCCGCATCCGTTGCGGGATCGCCCGCCTCCGGCGCATCCGGCCTTGCCTCACCAGCTTCGGCTTGCGCAGTAACAATCCCCTCAGCCGGCGCCTCACCCTCGGCCGGCTTGTCCGCCTCGGCGGGTTTGGCCGAGATCGGCGTCGTTGCCACGGGCAGCAGGATCTCGCTGGTAATGGCCGGGCCGGTGCGGGTCTGGGAGGTATAGCCGAGCGATTTCAGGATCGAGGCGAAATCCTCGCCCGCACAGCCCACCAGCGAGGTCATCGCCACCGTCGCCACGAATCCGTCGCCATCGGCGGCGCCCTGCGGCGGCTCGCCGACGGTCTCGCCGGGGCGATAGGCGATGGCCGGGCGGATCAGATCGGCCAGGCGCTCCAGAATATCGACACGCACCGCGCGCCCGCCACAGACACGGAAACCCGCAGCCCGGTAGAGCCCGCGCGCGACGTCCGTATCGACCGGGATCGAGGTGCGCCCGGAACCGGCCAGATGCGCGATCTCGTCGATGCCCTTCTGGTCGAGCCCCCCATGCTTGAGGGCCCAGAGCTGGGCCGCCAGCGTACGCGGCGCCGGCTTGAGCATCAGGGGCATGTAGAGATGATAGGCGCCGAAGCGCACGCCTTTCTGGCGCAGGGCGGCGCGGCCCTCCTGCTCCAGCCCGCGCACTTCCTGCAGCACTTTCGCGCGCTCGAGCACGCCGAGCGATTCGGAAATCTGGAAGGCGATGCCGCGCGCGATCCCGGTCAGGTCCTGGGCATCCTCGAGCTCGATCACGGGGCCGAGCGTGCGCACGATATAGGCCTTGAGCCAGGCTTTCAGCCGGGTCTCCACCTTCTCGCGAGCCGGGCCGGTGAGATGCTCGTCGGCAATGATGCGGATCTCCGGCTCGAAGATCTTCTCCGACGCTTCCAGCTTGCCGACGGGATCGCCGCTCCAGCGGATGGTGCCGTCATTCGACAGCACGAAGAGCGTATCCGCAGCGGAGGCGAAACGCTCCGCCCGCTGCTCGATCTCGCCCGCGAGCGCCTTTTGCGCGGCATGGCGCAGCGTCTTGGCCTCGGCACTGTCCGCGCCCGGGTCCGGCACGAAGGAAAATCCGTGGAGTTGTCCCACGTGCTGGCCCTCGACGGTGACATCGCCGGTGGCCGAAATCTGCGCATCCAACATCGCGTTCTCTCTCAAGCGCCGCATCAAAACGCTCGTCCGACGATCGACGAAACGGCTCGCCAGCCGGTCGTGCAGAGCGTCGGACAGCCTGTCCTCTACCTTACGGGTGACGCTCTGCCAATGCTCCGGATCGCGTAACCAGTCATCACGGTTGGCGACGAAGGTCCATGTCCGCACCTGTGCGATGCGGTAAGAGAGGGTGTCGATATCCCCCTCGACCTTGTCCAACTGCTTGATTTGCTTGGAAAACCAGTCATCGGGAATGCCCCCGTCGGACATCACGAAACGGTACAGGGCCGCCACCAGATCAGCGTGGCTCGCAGGCGACACTTTTCGATAATCGGGCACCTGGCAGACTTCCCAGAGCCGTTCGACGGCATCGCGGCTGGTGGCGAGGTCGCGCAATTCGCGATCGCGGGCGACGATATCGAGGGCGGCGATGTCCTCGCCGATGGGCGCGCGCGTCAGCCCGTTCTCGCGGGGCACGTCGGCCAGCGAGGTCTGCAGGCGCTCGAGGGTGCCGAAGTCGAGATCGGGATTGCGCCATTGCAGCACGCGCACGGGCTCGAAGGCATGCGCCTCGACAGCCTGGGCGATTTCCGGCTCGAACGGGTCGCAGCGCCCGGTGGTGCCGAAGCTGCCGTCGTTCAGATGCCGCCCGGCGCGCCCCGCGATCTGGCCGATCTCCGCAGGCTGGAGCGCACGGAAGCGGAAACCGTCGAATTTGCGCGATGCGGCGAAGGCGACATGATCGACATCGAGATTGAGCCCCATGCCGATCGCATCGGTCGCGACGAGGTAATCCACCTCACCCGACTGGTAGAGCGCCACCTGGGCATTGCGCGTGCGGGGCGAGAGCGCGCCGAGCACCACCGCCGCGCCGCCGCGCTGGCGCCGGATCAGCTCCGCGATGGCATAGACCTCCTCCGCCGAGAAGGCGACGATGGCCGAGCGTGTGGGCAGGCGCGAGACCTTGCGCTCGCCGTTGAAGACGAGCTGCGACAGGCGGGGGCGGGAGGTGACGTGCACGCCGGGAATCAGCTGCTCGATCAGCGGCTTCATCGTGCCGGCCCCGATCAGCAGCGTCTCCTCGCGCCCGCGCTGGTTGAGCAGGTGATCGGTGAAGACGTGGCCGCGATCGAGATCGGCGGCGAGCTGCACCTCGTCGATGGCGACGAAGGCGAGGTCGAGATCACGCGGCATCGCCTCCGCCGTGCAGACCCAGTAACGCGGCTTGCGCGGCTTGATCTTCTCCTCGCCGGTGACCAGCGCCACC
>PXAW01000270.1 GCA_003567055.1 Hyphomicrobiales bacterium | reverse complement strand
TGCCCACAAACACGTCGAGCTTGCCCCAGCGCTCGTAGAGCGCGAGGCCGAGCCGGTCGAGCGCATCGAGATCGGTGACGTCGAGCGGCACCAGCGTCGCCGGCGATCCACCCGCCGCGCGAATCTCGTCGTCGAGCTCTTCCAGCGCACCCTGCGTGCGTGCCACCGCGACGACATGCGCCCCGGCCTCGGCGAGGGCGAGCGCCGCAGCGCGCCCGATGCCGCGCGAGGCGCCGGTGACGACGGCGATACGATCCTGAAACGGTTTCGTCATGAGGGCACTCAATCGGCTTCTGCGAGCATGGAGAGTTTGCGCGGAGTGGCGACTTCGAGATCGGACAGGGGCGTGGGATAATCGCCCGTGAAGCAATGATCGGTCAGCTGCGGCGCGTGCGGATTCCGCCCCGGGAAGCCGAGCGCGTGATACAGCCCCTCGACCGAGAGGAAGGCGAGCGAATCGGCGCCGATATAGGCGCGCATCGCCTCCAGATCATGCGTGGCGGCGAGCAGGTTGTCGCGCTCGGGCGTGTCGATCCCGTAGAAATCGGGATGGGTGATCGGCGGCGAGGCGAGGCGGAAATGCACTTCCCGCGCGCCGGCCTCGCGCATCATCTTCACGATCTTCACGGAGGTGGTGCCGCGCACCAGCGAATCGTCGATCAGCACGATGCGCTTGCCGGCGATCGCGGCGCGGTTGGCGGAATGCTTGAGCCGCACCCCGAGCTCGCGGATCGCCTGTGTCGGCTGGATGAAGGTGCGCCCGACATAATGGTTGCGGATGATGCCGAGCTCATAGGGCACGCCCGCTTTCTGCGCATAGCCGATCGCCGCCGGCACGCCCGAATCCGGCACCGGCACGACGACGTCGATATCGACCGGATTCTCGATGGCGAGCTGCGCGCCGAAGGCCTTGCGGGCGTCGTAGACGCTGCGCCCGTTAACGATCGAATCGGGACGGGCGAAATAGATGTATTCGAAGACACAGGGGCGTGCCGGGCATGGCGGGAACGGGCGCAGGCTCTCGACGCCGTTCTCCGAGATGACGACGACTTCGCCGTTTTCGATATCACGCACGAATTTCGCGCCGATGATGTCGAGCGCGCAGGTCTCGGAAGCGAGAATGTATTTGCCGTCGAGCTCGCCCAGCACGAGCGGGCGGATGCCCAGCGGATCGCGCGCGCCGATCAGCTTCTTGTTCGACAGCGCGACCATTGCATAGGCGCCTTCGAGCGCCTGGACGGCATCGATGAAACGCTCGATCAGGCGCGGCTTCCGGCTGCGCGAGAGCAGATGCAGGATCACCTCGGTATCGGTGGTCGACTGGCAGATCGCGCCGTCCTTGATCAGCTGGCGGCGCAGGGTGATGCCGTTGGTGAGGTTGCCGTTATGCGCCACGGCGAAGCCCCCGCCATCGAGCTCGGCGAAGAGCGGCTGCACGTTGCGGATCACCGTCTCGCCGGTGGTGGAATAGCGCACATGGCCGATGGCGGAGGCGCCCTCCAGCCGCTCGATCACGGCGCGGTCGGAGAAGGAATCACCCACCAGCCCGAGCTTGCGCTCGGCATGGAAACGCTTGCCGTCGAAGGAGACCATGCCCACGGCTTCCTGGCCGCGATGCTGGAGCGCGTGCAGGCCGAGCGTGGTGATCGCCGCCGCGTCGGGATGGCCGAAAATGCCGAAGACGCCGCATTCCTCGCGCAGCGTATCGCCATCGAGATCGAAATCGTGATCCGCTCCGACGGGCGGATAGCAGGCGTAAGTCTCGCTCATGATCGTCATTCCGCTCCTGTTTCGGATATCCGAAACGAAAGACGGCGCCGGCACCACACCGACGCCCTGTCCGGCGGCGCAAACCGCGCCGTCAGGTCGGCTGCTGCGGCACCAGTTCAGCCGGCTCGCCGGGATCGCCCCCGGGGCCCCGATCGAAGCGTTGCAGCAATGCGTCGATATCACCCGGCAACATGCCGACCAGCCCGTCACTGCCCGCTTGCAGCATCGGACGCGTCGCCGCCTCCTCCGCCCAGCCGGGCATGATGCCGTCGGTGAGGTGGCTGAAGAAGAACCAGGCGATGACGCAGATCAGAAACCCGCGCGCGGCACCGAAGGCAAAGCCGAGCGTGCGGTCGATGGCGCCGATCGCGGAATCGAGGATCATGTCGGAGATCTTCACCGTGATCAGCGAGACGATGATCAGCGTCAAAAGGAACACCACCGCGATCGCCGCACCGAGCGCGATATCGTCATTGCCGATATATTCGCGCGTATAGGGCAGGACCAGCGGGTGGAAGGACCAGGCGGCCAGCGCTGCGGCAACCCAGGCGAAGATCGCCAGAACCTCGCGCGTGAAGCCGCGCACGGCAGCCAGCAAGGCGGAAATCAGAACGACGCCGATGACGACGAGATCGAGTATCGGTATGGGCATTCCGGACGAGGCCTACAAAACGCTCGAGGGCGGGCAAGCGGGAAGACGAATGATTGTCGCGCGCGCTGTATAACCCGCCACGCACCGTTCGTCACCATTGCTTTCACCCGGATGCGGCATTTCGATGGCGCCCGCGCGCCGCGATCTGCGCGACGAGCTCGGTGATATGGCCGACAACGTTGC
>PXAW01000109.1 GCA_003567055.1 Hyphomicrobiales bacterium | reverse complement strand
GACCGTCTGCGCCGCGCCTGCGGCAAGACCCCGCTGTTGCTCTCCTCGGCGACCGGGACCGGTGTCACGGAGGCCTTGCGGGCCTTGTCCGGTACCATCGAGGAAACCCGGGGCGACGCGATCCGCTCGGAAAAGCCGGCGACCTGGTCGCCGGTCTGATGGCGGCGCCCGCGCTTCGATCACGCTGACATCCCGAGGGAAATTCCATGGCTCGCAAGCTCTCCGGAACCATCATCATCGCCACCCACAATGCCGGCAAGCTGCGCGAGATGCGCGAATTGCTCGCGCCTTTCGGGATCGAGGCAACATCGGCGGGGGAGCGCGGCCTGCCGGTGCCGGATGAGACCGGGCACATGTTTTCGGAAAATGCCGCCATCAAGGCGCATGCCGCAGCCCAGGCGACGGGTCTGCCCGCGCTGTCCGACGATTCCGGCCTGTGCGTCGCCGCGCTCGATTGCGCGCCGGGGCTGTTCTCCGCCGATTGGGCGGTCGACAAGGACTTCGCCCCGGCCATGGAGAAGGTCGAGCGCGAATTGCAAAAGCGTGGCGCGACCATGCCCGAACAGCGCCGCGCCTATTTCGTCTCCGCCCTCGTCGTCGCCTGGCCCGACGGGCACGAGGAGATATTCGAGGGCCGGGTGCATGGCGAGGTGGTCTGGCCGCCGCGCGGCGAGAAGGGCTTCGGCTATGATCCGATCTTCGTGCCGGACGGTGCGCAGCTTTCCTTCGGCGAGATGAGCGCGCAGGAAAAACACGGGATCGACTGGCTGGCCGCGCCCGACAACGCGCTTTCCCACCGCGCCCGCGCCTTCGTCGCCCTCGCCCGCGCCTGCCTCGAGCCGCGCTGAGCGCGACCGGGCATCACCGCAGAATATCTCACGGAAGAATCTGGCGCAGATACGGCGCGATGCCGCGTCGGGGCTGCCATTGCTTCGGATAGCCGAGCGAGACTTCCTCGAAACGCGTGCCGTCGCGGATATCGCTGCGGCGCACATGCAGATGGCCGCTGATCGCGACGCGCGCATCGAAGCGGCGGTGCCAGTCATGCGTCGCGCGCGTGCCGCACCAGGGCGTGAAGCGCGGAATCCGGGGAATGTGGATGAGATCGGCGCGCAGCGGATAGTGATTGACCAGAATCGTCGGCAACCCGTGCGGGCGTGCTTCGAGCCGCCCGGCACTGACGGCGACGCGCGCGGCGCACCAGTCTTCGCGCGAAGCGTAGGGCGCGGGATCGAGCCGGATCTCGTCGGCACAGACGGCGCGGCCCTCGCGTGCCCAGGCGACGACGTCCTCTCGGGCAAGATCGGGCGGGCGGAAGCTGTAATCATAGAGCAGAAACAAGGGCGCGATCAGGCACGGGCCGCCCGCCCCCTCCCAGACCGGCCAGGGGTCTTCCGGCGTGTCGATGCCGGCGCCGCGGGCGATTTCAACCAGAGCGCGATATTTCGCGTCACCCGCCAGCGCCGGGCGCCCGCCTTCCGGCGCGCTCGTCCAGAGCTCGTGATTGCCGGGCACCCAGATCACGCGGGCAAACCGCGCAGCCAGTGCCGCGAAGGCGACGGCCACGGTTTCCGGCTTCTCGGCAACGTCTCCGGCGACGATCAGCCAGTCGCGCGGATACGCCGGCAGCGCGTCCAGCGCTTCGCGGTTGGTCGCATGCGCGAGATGCAGGTCACTGATGGCGAGGAGGCGCATGGCGGTTATTTTCCGAAACGGCACGCAGAACCCTGTCTGCGCGCCCGCTGAAGCGCGGGAAGCGGATGCCTGGAAAATGCATGCAGGATCATGGCAGTCAATGCTTTGGCAAGTATATGCTATTTAAGATTGTAAATCACCATCAGGGCATTGCCGAGAGACCGTCATGCAGAAACGCCGGGGCAACGGGAAAATCGCGGAGGCGGACAATCTGCCGGACGAGCTTTACTCCGAACTCGTCGATCTCATGTACACCTCCTGGCCCTCCCTCGTGATCATCCTGATCGCCTTCGCCGTGACGGGCGCGATCACGGCGGTGCGCAACGACGATATGGTGCTAACCGCCATCACGGTCATCGGCGTGAGCGTCGCCGCAGGACGCATCCTGCTCAGCTGGTACTACCTGCGCCGCAAAGGCGACCATGACAGGAATGCTACCGCGCGGCGGGAGCGGCATTACGCCATCGGCGGCTGGACCTTTTCGTTATGTATCGGTGCGATCGGTGCCCGGACATTCTATTTCGACGACGTATTCTCCCAGATGATCGTCGTTACGATGACTCTGTCTTATGAACTCGGCATGATAGTGCGCGTCGCAGTACGCCCCAAGGTGGCGCGGGTACAGTTCGTGTTGTCACATTTTCCGATCGGAATCATGTGTTTTACACATGGAGATTTCTATTACGAGGTGCTCGGTGCTATCTACATTATCTATCTCATCGGCGGTTTCCAACTGATCGCGCATCTGCACACCACGATTCTGGATCGTCTGATCGCCCGGCACCGTCTCAGACAGGCCGCATTCTTCGACGTGCTCACCAAACTGCCGAACCGGCGCCATCTCTACGAACATCTGGAGCATTGCCTGCGCCAGCCGCAACAGGTGACGGTGCTCTATCTCGATCTCGACAAGTTCAAACCCGTCAATGACACGTTCGGCCACGAGGCCGGCGACCGGCTGCTGTGCCGCGCCGCCGAAGCGCTCGCGCAGGAGACGGTAACGGACGGGTTCGTGGCACGGCTTGGCGGCGACGAATTCGTGATCGTGGCCGCACCACATTGCGACGAAGTCGCAATCGACGCGCTGGCCGAACGCATCTGCCGCCGCCTCAATACGCCCTTCGATCTGGAGGAAGGCACGGTGGCGATCGGCGCCTCGATCGGGATCGCGAGCGGGCAGGGTGCGCGCATCGATGCGACCGCTCTGTTGCGCAATGCCGATTTCGCGCTCTACCAGGCCAAGCGCAGCCGCGCCACCTTCCACCGCTTCGATCCGCGCGAGACGCCGCCGGCGCGCCCGACATCGGTCTCGTCGGCACGAATCCAGGCGGCTGCATCGGCAAGGTGATTGCCGGGGCGGATTCAGAAGGTCACCCCCGGCGGCGGCACGAAGGCTTCGTCCTCCTTGACCACCTTGGTGACGACATAGGTGAAATAGCGGTCGATCCCGATATCCCGGGCGAGCCAGCCGTCGATGATGTTTTGATATTCGCCGATATCGCGCACCACGATGCGCACCAGATAATCGATTCCGCCGCCGAGCGACCAGCAGGCGGCGACCCTCGGATGGGCGCAGACCACCGATTCGAAGCGGTCCGAATCGGCCAGCGAATGGCTGCGCAGGGTAACCTCCAGCATCACCGTGGTCAGCGGGCCGAAGGCATCCGGGGCGATGCGGGCATGGTAGCCGGTGATCAGACCGGCCTTCTCCAGCCGCGCGAGGCGCGTCCAGCAGGGCGTCGGTGACAATCCGACGGCTTCGGCGAGCGCCCGTTTGGTAATCCGCCCCCGGCGTGCCACGGTGGCAAGAATACGCAGATCGTAGGTGTCGAGCTTGATGCTTGTCATCGCTGCATCTCAAAGCCACACTGGCCCCATCCACGAGTCGCAGCATCCGTCCGGCCTGGCCGGGCGCGAAGCGTATCGGAGCGAGCATGAGCGATGCGCATCTGAAATTCAGCCGCGCGGAATATGCCGGGCGGCTGGCCAGGACCCGTGCGTCCATGGCCGAGCAGGAACTTGATCTGCTGATCGTCAGCGATCCTTCCAACATGGCCTGGCTGACCGGGTATGACGGCTGGTCCTTCTACGTTCACCAATGTGTCCTCGTATCGCATGAGGGTGAGCCTGTCTGGTACGGGCGGCTGCAGGATGCTGCAGGGGCACGCCGGACGGCCTATCTGCAGGATGACAACATACTCTCCTATCCCGATCACTATGTGCAATCCACCGACCATCATCCGATGGACCTTCTGGCCGCGATCATCGAATCGCGCGGCTTCGACAAGGCGCGCATCGGGGTCGAGCTCGACAATTACTATTTCACCGCCGCCGCCTATGCCGCGCTGACCACGCATCTGCCCAATGCCCTCTTCCTCGATGCCACCGCACTGGTGAACTGGAACCGCGCGATCAAGAGCGAGGCCGAGATCGGCTTCATGCGCAAGGCCGCGCGCATCGTCGAGGCGATGCACCAGCGCATCCTGGAAAAGGCGGAACCCGGCATCCGCAAATGCGATCTCGTCGCCGAGATCTACGATGTCGGGATACGCGGGGTCTCGGAAACCGGCGGCGATTATCCCGCCATCGTGCCGCTGCTGCCGTCGGGCCCCGATGCCGCCGCGCCGCATCTCACCTGGAACGACCAGCCCCTGCGTGCGGGGGAGGGCACGTTCTTCGAGATCGCGGGTTGCGTGAACCGCTATCATTGTCCGCTCTCGCGCACGGTCTTCCTCGGCAAGCCGCCCCAGGCCTTCCGGGATGCGGAGAAGGCGGTGCTCGAAGGCATGGAGGCGGGGCTGGAGAATGCGCGCCCGGGCATGACCTGCGAGGATATCGCCTTCGGCTTCTTCAGCGTGCTGGAGCGCTACGGCATCATCAAGGACAACCGCACCGGCTATTCCATCGGGCTGAGCTACCCGCCTGACTGGGGCGAGCGCACCATGAGCCTGCGCTCGGGCGACCGCACCGTGCTCGAACCGGGCATGACCTTCCACTTCATGAGCGGGCTCTGGCTGGCCGATATGGGGCTCGAGATCACAGAGAGCATCCTGATCACCGAAACCGGGGTGGAATGCCTCGCCAACGTCCCGCGCGAACTCTTCATCAAGGAATAAAGCCGCCGCGATGACCGACAGCCTGCCCCCCTCCCCGATCAGCTGCGACCTCGATTTCGAGCGCGATGGTGCGCAACACGGTTTCCTGCGCCTGCCCTGGAGCCGCGATGATTCGGCCTGGGGGGCGGTGATGATCCCGATCGGCGTGATCCGCAACGGCGCCGGGCCGACCGCGCTCGTCACCGCCGGCAATCACGGGGACGAGTATGAAGGGCCGATTGCCCTGCACGATCTCGCGGCCACGCTCGATCCCGCGCGGATTACCGGGCGGATCATCATCCTCCCGGCCATGAATGCCCCCGCCTTCCGCGCCGGCACGCGCACCTCGCCGATCGACGGGGGCAATCTCAACCGGCTCTTTCCCGGTCGCCCGGACGGCACGCCGACGCAGAAGATCGCCGATTACGTCACCCGCCATCTGCTGCCGCTCGCCGATTGCGTGCTCGACTTTCATTCCGGCGGCAGGACGCTGGATTTCCTGCCGCTGGCCGCCTGCCACATCCTCCCCGACAAGGCACTCGAAGCGCGCTGCCGGGAAGCCGTCACGGCCTTCGGCGCGCCCTATGCGCTGCAGATGATCGAGATGGATGCGGTAGGCATGTTTGACACCACCGCCGAGGCGATGGGCAAGACCTTCGTCACCACCGAACTCGGCGGCGCCGGCACGGCGACACCGGACAGCATCGCGATCGCGAAACGTGGCCTGCGCGGCTTTCTCGCACATGCGGGGATTCTCGCCGGGGATGAAGGCGCAACCACACAGGCGGCCTGGCCGGAAACCATCTGGCTCGACATGCCCGACGGCGACTGCTTTCTCGTCAGCGAGGAAGAGGGGCTGATCGAACCGCTGGTGACCCTCGGCGACCGGGTCGCGCGTGGCGATGTCGTCGCGCGGATCTATCCGTTCGGGCGCCCCGGGCGCGCACCCTTGCCCTGCCATGCGCGTCGCGACGGGATCGTGATGGCGCGCCACGTGCCCGGGCTCGTGAAGCCGGGGGATTGCATCGCCGTCTTTGCCGTTCCCGTCAGCTGAAACCGTCGGCAGATCAGGAGCGAAACAGCCGCGTATACTGGGTTTCGTGGCAGATCGCCCCCAGATCCGAGGCGAAGACACAGCCGCCGAGGCTCTCATCGAGGCCATCATCGTCATGGGCGCTGATCAGCGCTGCGGCGCGTGCCGGCAGGCCGGGGAGCAGGCCCGCGATGATGCGCTGTCCGTCCGTCTGGCCGATGGCGCCGAGGCGGATCGCGGCAGAGACGAGATTGCCGATGAAGCCCGCAAGATAGGCTTCGAGCAGGGCGTCCACCGGCAGCGCATGGCCGCGTCCTGCCATTGCGACGGCGACGGGGTAGGGCGTCGCTTCCTCGCCATCCAGTTCCGCACGCCGCGCCTGCCATGCGCCGACCGGGGCGCAGGGCCAGGCGCTCGCGATCGCGGTGAGGAAGGCATCGCCCTGCATGCAGGTCTCGAGCCGGCGCTCGCGCGAACCGGCGAGCGAACGCGCCAGCGCTGCGAGTTCTGCAAGCCGCGGCGGGTCATCGGCGGCGCGATGGGCGGCGATCAGGAACAGCGCGTCGTTGCGCCCCGATCCGTGATCGAGAAGATCGTTCAGCCACGCAGCCAGATCATGCGCATTTTCGATCTCACCGCTCTCGCAGGCCCATTCGAGGGCATGCGAATAGGCGAAGGCGCCCACGGGAAAGCCCGGCGAGAACCAGATCATCAGGGGCAGATGCGTCGCGCTCATCAGCCGTGCCGGTCGTGGTCGTGATCATGCGTGTGGTCATGTGTGTGGTCATGCGCATGGTCATGATGGTGATGATGACCATGACCGTGATGGTGGTGACCGTGCCCGTGCCCGTGCCCGTGATCATGCCCGCAATCGTGATCATAGGCCCCGCGTTCCGGCTGGAACGGACGTTCGACGCGTGTCGCCGTGCCACCCTGCCCGCGCACCATCTCGGCCAGCACGTGATCCTCCTCGATATAGATCGCATCCGCCGTGATCTCGGCGGGCGTGTGCCGGTTGCCGATATGCCAGGCGAGGCGCAGCAGCCGCAGCGGATTTTCGGCGCGGATTTCCAGAAGCGGCTGCGGCGCGGCGACGATGCGTACCAGCTGCCCGTCTTCGAGCTTGAGCGCATCACCGTCATTGAGAATCACGGCCTTGTCGAGATCAAGCAGGAAGGCGAGCCCGCCATCGCCCGTGAGCGTCACACGCCGCCGGTGGCGGCCCTCGTGATCGAGGGTGACGCTGTCGACGACCTTCTCGGCCTTCACGGCGGGCTTGCGGATAACGGCGGTGGCACGCAGCATCGGGACCTCGTTGCGGCTTTTCATGAAATGGTGCCGACAGGTTAGGCGAGGGCTCGACGGAAGGGAAGGGCGCAGGCTGCATCACACCCGCGCTGCGTTTGGAATATCGCCTCACCCCCAATTCTTCTCCACCGTGGAAGGGCGTGCGGGCGCGCCCTTGCGCCTGCCTCACGGTTCGAGCTCGGTATCCCAGTAGAGGTAATCGAGCCAGCTCTCGTGCAGATAGTTCGGCGGAAAATGGCGACCGTTCTGGTGCAGCTGGAAGACGCTCGGCGCGAAAGGGGCCTGACGGGGCAGCATGTCCGCCTGCCGGGGCATCCGGTCCGCCTTCCTGAGATTGCAGGGCGCGCAGGCGGCAACGACGTTCTCCCAGGTGGTCTGGCCACCCCGGGAGCGGGGGATCACATGGTCGAAGGTGAGATCGTCGCGGGCGCCGCAATACTGGCAGGTGAAGCGATCGCGCAGGAAGACGTTGAAGCGGGTGAAGGCGGGATTGCGGGAGGGCTGGATATAGGTCTTGAGCGAAACGACGGAGGGCAGGCGCATTTCGAAGCCCGGACTTCGCACGCTGCGATCATAATGCGAGACGATGTTGACCCGCTCCAGAAACACCGCCTTGATCGTATCCTGCCAGCACCAGACCGAGAGAGGGTAATAGCTCAACGGTCTGAAATCCGCGTTGAGCACGAGTGCCGGACAGGCTTCCGGCGAGACGGTTCGCTGAACATGAACGTTCACACCACCTCCTCCGGCAGATGGCGACTTGCATCTGCGTGAGAGTATTAAGCCCCAGTACGACAGGAATGTGAAGCCTCCCGATGGTCGCAGGCAAAAAACATGCACAGGGTTCGGGCAATGTGGTGATCGCGATGGCGGATGCCCCGGCGCCGGGCCGGGCCCGCGTCAGACCGAGATATCGACGTTGCGGCCCTGGCCGGGCGGCGGCGCCGAACGGACGGGTTCGTCGCTGATTCGGGAGGGGGCCGGCTCGCGTGAGGGCGCGGTCCCGGCGGGCGACGCCTCGCCCCCGCCCCGCTCGGAACGAGCCTCCTGGGCATTAGAGACTTGTTGCGCGGCCAGAGATGCGGGATCTCGCGGCTGCGTTGCCCAACTGGCATTCATTCCGGCGGTGGCGTCCATCGACATAACAAGCGGCTCCGTGACAATGCCACCATGCCAGCTTCGGTTTACGACGAGGTTTGCGCGCGCATTCGGATTTGATTCAAATGCGCGACAGTTTCATCTCCCGCGCGCCGCGTTTCAGCGCGTGGGAACCGGCGTTTCGCCGCGATAATCGTAGAAGCCGCGCTTGGCCTTGCGCCCGAGCCACCCAGCCTCGACATATTTCACCAGAAGCGGGCAGGGGCGATATTTCGTATCGGCCAGCCCGTCATGCAGAACCTGCATCACCGAGAGGCAGGTATCGAGTCCGATGAAATCGGCAAGCTGCAGGGGCCCCATCGGATGGTTGGCACCAAGCCGCATGGCGGTGTCGATCGATTCGACCGAGCCGACACCCTCATAGAGCGTATAGATCGCCTCGTTGATCATCGGCAGCAGGATGCGGTTGACGATGAAGGCGGGGAAATCCTCCGCCACCGTCGCCGTCTTGCCCAGGCGCGCGATGAAGGCCTTCGCGGCTTCGAAGGTGGGGTCCTCCGTGGCGATGCCGCGAATCAGCTCGACGAGCTGCATCAAGGGCACCGGATTCATGAAATGAATCCCGATGAAGCGCTCGGGCCGGTCCGTCGACGCTGCGAGCCGGGTGATCGAGATCGACGAGGTGTTGCTCGCGAGGATCGTATCGGGGCCGAGCGCCGGGCACAGGGCCTGGAATATCTTGCGCTTGACCTCTTCGTTCTCGGTGGCGGCCTCGATGATCAGATCGCAGGGCGCGAGATCCTCGTAGGTCGGTGCGGGCTTGATCCGCTCCAGCGCCGCCTGGCGCTCGCCCTCCTCGATGATCTTCTTGGAGACCTGGCGCTGCATGTTGCCGTTGATCGTGGCGAGGCCCGCGGAGATGCGCTCCTCGTCCAGATCGTTGAGCATCACATCCATGCCCGCAAGCGCGCAGACATGGGCGATGCCGCTGCCCATCTGACCCGCGCCGATAATGCCGACGGTCCTGATCTCCATGGTTGCGCGCCCCGTTCGTCGTCTGTGGCGAAGCCGGCCCGTGCGGCGCCGGCTTCGCGGGTTTCAAGAATGACCGCGCGCCTTCAGCGCCCGGCCTTGCCGAGTTCGTCCTGCAGTTCCGGCAGGATCTGGAACAGATCGCCCACGAGGCCGTAATCGGCAACCTGGAAGATCGGCGCTTCCTCGTCCTTGTTGATGGCGACGATGACGCGCGAATCCTTCATACCGGCCAGATGCTGAATGGCACCTGAAATTCCGACCGCAATATACAGATCCGGCGCCACGACCTTGCCGGTCTGGCCGACCTGCCAGTCATTGGGAGCATAGCCCGCATCGACCGCGGCGCGCGAGGCGCCCATGGCGGCGCCGAGCTTGTCGGCGATCGGCTCGATGTATTTCTCGAAATTCTCCGCCGAGGCGAGCGAGCGACCACCGGAGATGATGATCTTGGCCGAGGCCAGCTCGGGGCGATCGGATTGCGCGATCTCCTGGCTCTTGAACTGCGACAGGCCCGGATCATCCGAGGGCGTCGCATCCGCCACCGAGGCGGAACCGCCTTCGCCGGTCGCCTGGAAGGAGGAGGTGCGCACCGTGATCACCTTCTTGGCATCGGTGGATTGCACGGTCTGGATGGCGTTGCCGGCATAGATCGGGCGCTCGAACGTATCGGCCGAGACCACCTTCGAGATGTCGGAGACCTGCATCACGTCGAGCAGTGCGGCGACGCGCGGCATCACGTTCTTGCCGGTGGTGGTGGCCGGGGCCATCAGCACGTCGTAGCCGTCGGCGAGCCCGGTGATCAGGGCTGCGAGCGGCTCGGCGAGATTGTGCTCATAGGCGGGCGCATCGGCGACGAGCACCTTCTCGACGCCTTCGATCTTCGCGGCTTCCTCGGCGGCGGACTTGCAGCCGGCGCCGGCGACGAGGATATGGACCGGGCCGCCGATCTGGGTGGCCGCCGTGACGGATTTGTGGGTCGCGTCCTTGAGGGCGGAATTGTCGTGTTCCGCAAGGAGAAGGATGGCCATGGTCAGATCACTCCCGCTTCGTTCTTCAGCTTCTCGACGAGTTCGGCGGTGGAGCCGACCTTCACACCGGCTTCGCGCTTGGGCGGCTCGGCGGTCGAGAGCACCTTGAGGCGCTGGGCCACATCGACGCCGAGATCCTCCGGCGAGGTCTCGTCGAGGGGCTTCTTCTTGGCCTTCATGATATTGGGCAGCGAGGCATAGCGCGGCTCGTTCAGGCGCAGATCCGTGGTGACGATGGCCGGCATGTTGAGCGTCACGGTCTGCAGACCGCCATCGACCTCACGCGTTACATCGACCTTGCCGTCGGCGATCTCCACCTTGGAGGCGAAGGTGCCCTGGGCCCAGCCGAGCAGGGCGGCGAGCATCTGGCCGGTCTGGTTCGAATCGTCGTCGATCGCCTGCTTGCCCATGATCACGAGGCCCGGCTCTTCCTTGCCGATCACTTCCTTCAGGATCTTGGCGACGGCGAGCGGCTCGACTACGGCGTCGGTCTTCACCAGGATGCCGCGATCGGCGCCCATGGCGAGCCCGGTGCGGATCGTCTCCTGCGCCTGCTGCGGCCCGATCGAGACCACGACGATCTCCTCGGCGACGCCCTTTTCCTTGAGGCGGATGGCCTCTTCGACGGCGATCTCGTCGAAGGGGTTCATCGACATCTTCACATTGGCGAGTTCCACGCCCGATCCGTCCGGCTTGACGCGGATCTTGACGTTGTAATCGACGACCCGTTTCACAGGTACGAGGATCTTCATCGGTTTCCATCCCTTCGACTGTTGGCGGTCCCTGCGGCGGACGCCCGGCATCGCGTCGATCGTTGCGACGGCGGTGACCCGCTGCGGCGGAGAACCGGATGATGATACCCGTTTCCCGCCGGAAACCACTGGCTTCGAGCGCGCGCGGACCGTAGCGAGGGGCATTCACGCTTGTCAACGCGTCACCGGTTCAGGCCTAATGCCGATTCGCATCAGGCATTTCGGCACCGCAACACGCATGCTGCGGCGATCAGCCCCGTGCCGCGATCATCGACGAAACTCAACGACGAAACTCAACGATGAATCTCAACGATGAATCTCAACGATGAATCTCAACGATTCTTGCCCGGCACCCAGAGCACGTCACCCGCGCCACCATTATTCACATAGCGCGAGGCGACGAAGAGGAAATCCGAGAGCCGGTTGAGATACTGGATCGACGCATCCGACACCGTCTCGTCCTGGCGATGGGCGAGTTCGACGACGCAGCGCTCGGCGCGGCGGCAGACGGTGCGGGCGAGATGCAGGGCGGCGGCGGCGGGCGCCCCGCCGGGGAGCACGAAGGAGCGCAAAGGCGCCAGCGAGCCGTTGAGCGTGTCGATCTCCTTCTCCAGACGCTCGACCTGCGCCGGCACGATCCGCAGCGGCTCGTATTCGAGCTTTTCGCCGGTC
>PXAW01000466.1 GCA_003567055.1 Hyphomicrobiales bacterium | reverse complement strand
GATTCGCTGGCCGATTTCGTCAATTTCGGCGTGGCGCCGGCGCTGATCATCTACAGTTTCACGCTGGAGGGGCTGGGCGGGCTCGGCTGGGTGATCGCGCTCGTCTTCGCCATCGCCTCCTGCCTGCGCCTGGCGCGGTTCAACGTGATGGTCGACGATCCCGCGCGGCCCGAATGGAAGAAGGATTTCTTCGTCGGCATGCCGGCGCCGGCGGGGGCCGTGGCCGGCTTCCTGCCGGTATATCTGCATTTCCTCGGCCTGCCGATGGAAGGCTACATGGCGTTCCCGGTCGCGCTCTACATGCTCGTCATCGCCTTCCTGATGGTGTCGAGCCTGCCGACCTATGCCGGCAAGTCGATCGGCAAGCGTGTCCCGCGCTCCTGGGTGTTGCCGATCTTCGTCGCCAGCGTCGCCTTCGTGGCGCTGCTCCTGACCTTCACCTTCCAGATGCTCGCCCTGTGTACGCTGATCTATCTCGCAACGATCCCGCCGACCTTCGCCCGCTATCGCCGGCTCGAGCGCGAGCATCATGCCAAGGCGCGGGAAGCGCGCGATGCCGAGAAGGATGAACCGACCGATCCCGCGCCGCCTTCGCCGTCCTGACGCGTCACTGTGCCTGCCCGGACGCGCCGTAGGCGCCCGGACCGCCGGCCTCGAACAGACGGCGCAGGAAGCCCGGCGCGATCGCCGAGAGCGGGTTCACCGTCAGTGTCGGCTCGCTCATCGGCCCCGAGACGCGGAAATTCACCCCCAAAAGCCCCTCGCGCCGCCCGCCCCCGAGCAGCGGCCCGAACAGCGGCACCTGCGCGAAGGCATTGTTGACCGCATAGGCGGGAACGAAGGTGCCGCGCAGATCCATCACGCGGTCCGCCATATCGACGAAACCATCGAGCCGGAAGCCGATCTGCGTGCCCCACATCGCGGCTTCCTCGAAGGTGATGCGGCTGCCCGTGCGCAGGAAGTCGATGCGTGCCTGCGCGAAGGCGGTCTCCGCCACGTTCAGCGTATCCTGTCCGCGCGCGGCCTGTGCGGCAATGTTGCGCAAGGCCGGCTCGTCGCGCAGCACGAAATCGCGAATGACGAGGCGCCCGGGGCGCTCCCGCCCGCCTGCCGCGATCTGGAAATCGAGCGCCCCGCCGGTCATGCGGGTATAGAGATCGATGAAGCGCAGCGTCATGCCGGCATCCTCGGCTCCGATCGACAGCATGGCGCGCCCCTGCGGCGTCAGCCCCATCCGGCCCGAGACCGGAGCGCCGGGAAAGCGCCCGTCGAGATCGAAGCGCCGGACCTCGTCGCCGGCGATCAGCAGGCCGAGCCGCGCATTGGTCAGCGCTTCACCGTTATGGCCGCTGAGGATATCGGCGCGCAGATCGAGATTGATCTCCTGCCAGGCGCCGGTCATGCCGCCCCCGGCTGCCGGTGCGCCCTCGCCGGTCACGGTGCTGAGGAACGGGCGGGCATCGAGGGACTGCGCCCGCAGATCGATGCGCAGGCCCGACCCGGTCGCGTTCGCCTCGAGCCGCGCCTCGTCGCCGCTCGCAAGCCGGAACGGGTTCAGATCGGCATTGACGAGACGCCCTTGCGCATCGAGGCGGACGGTGCCGCCGATCCGGGTCGGGCCGGTCTCGATGTCGAGATCGCGAATCAGCCAGCCATTATCTTCCGAGAGGCTGAAGGAGAGGCGTCCGGCGCGTCCCGCCGGTTTGACGAGCCCCGGAAACGGCTCCGCGAGGGCGATCTCCGCGAGATCGGCCTCGACCCGATAGGGCTGCGGCGCGCCCGGAACCAGTTCGGTCGAAATACTGAGCGGCAGGGTGCCGCTGACGGCTGCGCCGAGATCAAGCCCGCGGCGTGCACGTGCCGCAGCATCGAGCACCGCATCGACCTGCAGGGTCAGCGGCGCATCGCGGGGGCGCGTGATCGTCAACCCGACCGCATCCTCCCCGATCCGTGCATCGCCGACGAGATCGAGCGCGCCGTTGCGGAAGCTGAGGGTGAAATCGCCGTCGCGCAGATCCTCCTCGGCAAAGGCCTCGCGCAGCGTCACGTCGGCGATGCGTCCGGATACGGCGACGGAAGTCTCGTGCGGGCCGGGAGCGACGGAGAAATGGGGCGCGATCGCCACGTCGAGTACGGCATTGCCCGAAATCGTATCGGGCTCCACGACCGTCGGCGTGTCGCGCGCGATCAAGGGCGAGCGCATCAGCGATGCGACAGCGTCGGCGCCGCCTTCCAGCCTGAAGGTGATGGCGGCAGTCGTTTCGACCGCCCAGAAATCGTCGAAGTCGAAGGCAGTCCTGGACATGGCGAGTTCCCGCCCGTCGGCCAGGGCGACACGCGCGTGCGCGTCCCTGATCGCCGCGCTGCGCCCGTCGACACGACCCGATACATGCACGTCTTCGAGCGGCGGCAGGCCCGGATCGGTGATGAAGGTGGCATCGGCGATGGCGAAGCTGAGATCGATCGCCTCCCGGGGCAGGCCGTCGCGCGGCAGGGTGGCAATCAGTTCACGCGTACGCAGGGGCAAGGGGCCGATGAGCAGCGCTTCGTCCGGTTTGCGCATGTTGACGAAGTCGCGCCCCGTCAGAGTCGCGGCGACGGACAGATGCTCCAGCCGCCCGGCGCGCAGGGCGCCGACAAGGAATTCCCGTGGTTTGTGAGCGACGAATCGGGGCCAGATCCGCAGCGCCTTGCGCACGTCGGTGTCACGCACTTCGAGACCGGCCCGCATGCCGCCGGCATCCTCGGCGGAAGCGGTCGAGAGCGTCATCACCATATCGAGCCCGTCACCGGACAGGGCGAGTTCCTCGACGAGGACCCCCGAGGGGCCGAGACGGGCGAAGAGATCGATTGCGGGCAGGGCGATATCCGGTTCGCCGGGCTCCAGCGCCGAGAGCACACCGTCGCGCCCCGCGAGATAGACCCGCCAATCCTCGCCTGCCGGGTCAGGGCGCGCATTGCCGCGCAGCAGGATATGCGTGCCGTCACGGGTATAGCGGAACTCGGAAATCGTGATCGCTTCCTCGGCGCGATCATAACGCAGCGAAGCGGCTATCTGTCCGAAGCCGAGGATGGGGGCTTCAGGGTCATCGAAATAGAAGCGCCCCGGTTCGCTCTCGATGCGTGCCGTCAGGGTATCGACGTGATTGTGCGGATCGGTGGTGAGGTTCAGATCGATCCCGAGCGCAAGATTGCGTGTGGCGTAGCGCCGCGAAAGGCCCGCCATCATCAGGGCATCGTTGATCGGAAAATCCGTGATCCTGAGAGCCGCCTCGCCGCCGCCGCCGCCGCCGTCGCGCGGGCGGGCGGCACCTTCGATGTGCCAGGTCGCGTCGCTGCCCGTCAGGCTGGCATTGATCCGCCGGCCTTCGCCGATCCGCTCGAACCGGGCATCGACGCGGCTGAAACCGACCCGCTCGTGACCATCGGCATCGACCAGCGTCAGCCGGGCATTGATGAGACCCGCCTCCGCCACCGTGCCGATCGGGCTCTGCGGATCGATCAGCGCACCCATGAAGCCACCGAGTGCCGCAGCAATCGGTGCGAGAGCGGCGGGCCCGTCATCCTCCGCCGGTTCAGGCCCGAGCAGGCCGGGAGCGGCCATTTCGGGATCGGCCTCGAAATCCGGGGTCAGGAGGAGATCGGCATCCGGCGTCGTCAGCGACAGGGCGCCGGTTTCGGAGACCTGCAGCCGCATTTCGACACCGACCAGTTCGAGCCCGTGGGCGCGGGGGGCGCCCGCGACGAGAGACCAGGTCGAGATCGGAATCAGTGCTGCCGGAGCGCTGGCGACCCGCCCGCCATTCGCATCGCGCACGGTGACGTCAGCGACCTCCAGCGCGAGCCGCCCTTCATGCAGATTGAGCGCGGCATCGCCGATCTCGATGCGCCAGCCCTCGCCGAGCTGGGCTTCGAGCGTCGTGGTGATCTGGCCTGCAAGGCCGGTGAAACGCAGCGGTTCGCTGGACACGCGCCAGTAGAATGCGCCGAAGGCGATGGCGACGATCAGTACGAGAATCGCCTTGACGATGAGAACGCGTCGTCCGATCAGGCGCCATCGCGCACGCCCGCGCGCGCCCGGCGCCCGTCCGCGACGGCGCAGCGTTGACGGCTCCAGCGCTCTGAGATCATCCTCTTCGCCCAAACCGCTCTTCGACACCCTCTCACACCCCGTCGGACATGTTCGCCTGAACGGGGATACCACGCGAATCGCTTGCGCTGCGCCTACACTAGCGCCTACCGATGATCCTTGCGACGGCTTGCCGCGTATCACCGGCGTGCCCCGCGTTCCCGATGGTGCGCGCGACCGGCAAACCTGATCAGGTGACAGCAATAGGACGAAAGGAAGGCGTAATGGCGCTTCAAGTCGGCGATGCCGCTCCCGATTTCACCCTTCCCGCCACTGAGGAGGGGAGTCTGACGCTCTCGTCCCTGCGCGGGCGCATCGTGGTTTTGTATTTCTACCCGAAAGACGACACCAGCGGTTGCACCAAAGAGGCGCAAGCCTTCAATGGCCTGAAGGATTCCTTCGCTGCCCGTGACGCGGTCATTCTCGGGATGTCCCCGGACCCGTTGAAGAAGCACGAAAAGTTCAAGGAAAAATACGAGCTCGGATTCCCCCTCGTCGCCGATGAGGAGAAGGGCGCGCTCGAAGCCTATGGGGTATGGGTCGAAAAGAGCATGTATGGGCGCAAATACATGGGCGTCGAGCGCACGACTGTGCTGATCGATCGCGAGGGGCGTATCGCGCGGATCTGGCCCAAGGTGAAGGTGCCCGGCCATGCCGAAGAGGTGCTTGCGGCGGTGGAGAGCCTTTGAATCGACACCGAATGAACGATACCCGGCTGGCGTTTGTCGATTCTTAACCCTAACGGAGCCTAAATCACGTCGAAACGAAGCGGGTTGACGTGATGTATGATTCGACTGCGCAGATGCCGCACCGCATGCCCCCTCCCGGGCGAGGCTTGCCGTACCCAACGCAAGAGCCTCCCCGGCGGATCCTGACGCTTCGCCCCCTGACCATGGCGATCGCGGCTTTGAGCTTCGCGCTCGTCACCGCCTGGGCGAGCGCCGTCACCTGGTATGTGGTCTCCAGTGATGACGTCGCGGCGGAGCTGCTGCGCCGCGAGGCGCGGCTCAAGGCCGGGTACGAGGAGAGTATCGCGGTTCTGCGCTCACGGCTCGACCGCATCACCAGCCAGAAATTGCTCGAGCAGGACAGTCTCGAAGACCGTGTCGCGGCGCTGGTCGGGCGTCAGGTCGAACTCGAGACGCGTCAGGCCATGCTGTTCAATCTGGGCACGCATATCGATATTGCCGGGCTCGACCTGCCCGATCTCGATCCGGAGGACGGCTTTGCACCGACCCCGCTCGCCGATCTCGCCGATTCCGGTGACGATGTCCGCGAGACCGGTTCGCTCTCGCGGCACCCCGTGCGCCGGCCCTCGCCGATCCTGTCGCAGCGACCGCGCCCTGCGCCTGTCATCTCCGGCGCGCGCCGGCCCGATGCGGCGCCGGAGGCGCTGCCCCCTGCACCCGAGGCCTTGCCGCCCGCACCGGAAGATGACGCGTTCTCCCTGCGGCTGCGTGAATCGCGCCTGTCACCTTCCGGCGATCCCGGGTCGATCGCACGACCGGAGATCACCGCCGATGCGGATGACGCCGTGACGGCCAATCTGGCCGAGCGGTTGCGTGCCGTCGAGGCGTCACTGGCTCAGGTCGAAGCCGATCAGTTCATGCGGCTCGACGCGGTCAATGAAAGCATCGCAAAGGCCGCGAAGAAGCTGCGCGACGTCATCGTGCAGACCGGGCTTGACCCCGACGCCCTGGACGCGTCCGGACCGGACGGGGAGGCGACCGGTATCGGCGGTCCCTACCTGCCCGTCGGCATCGACCCGGAAGGCGGCCCGTTCGAGGCCATGGTGTGGATGCTGCAGGAGAATCTCAGCGAGCGTGAGCGCCTGCAGCGTGCGAGCGAGCAATTGCCGTTCGCGCGTCCCGCCTCGCGCCAGTTCAGCGTCAGCAGCGGTTTCGGCGTGCGCCGCGATCCGTTTACGGGGCGCCCCGCCCTGCATGCCGGAATCGATTTCCGCACGCCGCGCGGCACGCCGATCCGCGCCGCAGGGGCAGGGCGTGTGGTGACCGCCGGGCGCTCGGGCGGTTACGGCAATCTGGTTGAAATCGATCACGGCAACGGCGTGACCACACGCTACGCGCATCTCTCCTCGATCGCGGTGGAACGCGGGCAGATTGTCAATACCGGCGACCACCTTGGTCGCGCGGGATCGACGGGCCGCTCGACCGGGCCGCATCTGCATTACGAGACCCGCATCGACGATGAGCCCGTCGACCCGAACCGCTTCCTGCGCGCCGGGCGTATCCTGACAAAGATGCAAGAGTAGCCATTCGAATATATCGCGCATTAAGAATCGCAGGTGCATAGACAGGCAGTATCGAGAATCCGAGGTTGATTTGGGTAGTTGTGGCGACGCGGTCTGGGTCCTGAGCCCTCAGGCAGCGCTCCTGGGCGGGATCTGCCTGGGCGTGCTGATGCTGTCGCTATGGGTAGCCCGTCAGCATGACTTTCCCGGACGTGATGCTTTCGTGGTCTCTCATCTCGGCATGGGCTGGTGGCTCCTGGCCGCCATGCTGGAAGTCGCGGCCCCTACGGGATCCTGCAAGCAGATCTTCGCGCAGGCGGCCTGGCCGGGCGTGATGGTGGTGCCGACCTTCTGGGCGGCCTTTCTCTGGCAATATGCGAATTCCTCGACGGAGCGGCTGAGCCCGGGGCGGCTTGCGGTTCTCATGATCATGCCGGTCCTGGCCGGGATCATCGCCTTCACCAATGCGCACCATCACTTGCTCTACGCTGCCGGTACGGCGCCCGCGCATGATTCGCCGCATGCGCCGATGATCTATGATCACGGGCCGGTCTTCTGGTTCTTCGCAATCTATCTCTATGTCTTTCTCGCCTTCGGATTATGGTCGATCGCCCGCGCGCTCGTGACGGTGCGCGGTTCGGCGCGCAGGCATTACCTGGGCTTTCTCGTCTTCACACTGATCAATATCAGTGCCAATCTCGGCTATATTCTCTTCGGCATCACCGTTTTCGGCTTCGACCCCACCCCGTTCAGCTTCGCGATCACCCTCGGCGTCTTCACCTGGCTGATTGCCGGCAAGGGGCTGTTCGATCTGCTGCCCGTGGCCAACCGGCTGCTGATCGCCCGCCTGCCGGATCCGGTCATCGTCGTCGATGATGCCGGGCGGATCGTGCAGGCCAACCCGGCGGCGCTGGCCCTGACGGGGCTGACGCGGTTGCGCGAGGGGGTGCCGCTGGCCGAATGGCCGGGCTGCGGCCGCGAACTCGCGCGCCATCTCGACGTGGAGGGCGCGGGTGACGATGATCGCCTCATCGCCATCGGCGCACCGCCGCGCTGGTTCGAAATGCAGGTCGTCGATGTCGCGCCCGGTGCCGAGCGCAAGAGGATCCGGCTCGGGCGCATGCTCTATCTGCGCGACGTCACCCGCCGCGAGCAGGTCGCGGAAGCGATGCGTGCGGCGCTCGAGACCAGCCAGGCGCGCCTGTCGACCATCACCGATCTGCATGAGCAACTGGCCCGGCAGGCGGTGCGTGATCCCCTGACCCAGCTCTATAACCGCCGTCATCTCGACGCCTATTTCGAGGATGCGGTTGCCTATGCCCGCGAGAACGCTACGGATTTCGCGCTGGCGCTGATCGACATCGATCTTTTCAAGGCGGTCAACGACAAGCACGGCCATCTCGCCGGCGATGATCTGCTCAAGGCTTTCGCCGAGCGGCTTCGCCTCGCCGGCGGTGCGCGCGGCAAAGCCTTCCGGATCGGCGGCGAGGAATTCCTGCTGGCCTTACCCGGTGCGGCCAAGCCTGAAGCCGTGGCGCTGCTCGCGGATCTGCGCCGGCGCAACGCGTCCGCGATGGCGACCCGCTGCGGGCCGATCAGCGTGACCTTCTCCGCCGGTCTCGTCGGCCTCGAAGCCGATGGCGAGGATCTCGATACACTGCTCATCCGTGCCGATCGCCGGCTCTACGCCGCCAAGCGCGCGGGGCGCGATCGCATCGTCGCCGATGACGCGGGCGCGGATGTCGCGCCGGTCGCCGCCGCCGGGCGTCTGTCGGGGCGCGTTGCCTGAGGCGCTTGCGGGAAAAACGCAAAACGCGCGTGCGTCGCGCATACTCGCCAGTATCGGATAACCGGGTATGCTCGGCAGGCCGATTCAACCGTTGAGAAACCCGTCTTGTCCGCGTCGCCACCGCCAGAAGCCGAGCCACCAGTCAAGCCGGGGAGTGCGAGAGCCTCCTTCCTCGCCCTGTTTCCCTCGATCATGCTGCCGATGTTCCTCGGCATTCTCGACCAGACCATCGTCGCCACCGCGCTGCCCGCCATCGCCGCCGATCTCGGCAATGTCGAGCGCATCGCCTGGATTGTGGTCGCCTATCTGATCGCGACGGCCACGGCGGCGCCGGTCTATGGCCGGCTCGGCGACGCATTCGGTCGGCGCAAGCTCCTGATCGTCTCGCTGATCGTGGCGATGACCGGCAGCGCGCTGTGCGCCTTCGCCGTATCGACGGAGATGCTGGTGGCCGCGCGCGTGTTGCAGGGGCTGGGTGGCGGCGGGCTGATCTCGCTGTCGCAGGCGCTGATCGGGCAATCCGTGCCGCCACGCGAGCGCGCGCAATATCAGGGCTATATCGCGGCTGTCGCGGTGATCGCGAGTACGGTCGGGCCGGTGATCGGCGGATTGCTGACGGAGTTCTTCGGCTGGCGCTCGATCTTCTTCTTCAACATTCCCTTCGGCCTGCTCGCCATTCTCCTGCTCCTGCGTCTGCCGCCGGGTGCCGGTGAGAAGGAGCCGTTCCGGTTCGACTGGATGGGGCTCATTCTCTTCGCCACCTTCGTCTGGAGTACGCTGATCCTCGTCGAGGCCCTGCGCGGGGGTGCGCTCGCGGCGATGGGGCCGGCGCTCGCGCTGGCCGGCCTCGCAGTGGCGGCGGCGATCCTGCTCTATTTCCGCGAGAAACGCGTGGCGCAGCCGCTCCTGCCGATCACCCTGTTGCAGAATCCCTCGATCTGGCGCGCCGATGCGCTCGCCATGTCGCACGGGGCGCTTTTCGTTTCGCTGATCGCCTTCGTGCCGATCTATCTGCGCGCGGTCTACGGCGCATCGGCGGCTGAGATCGGGCTGATGATGCTGCCGATGACGGCGGGTGTCGGTTTCGGCGGATTCGCCGTCGGGCAGGTGGTCAGCCGCACCGGGCGTACGGCGATCTTCCCCTCGCTCGGATTGATGGTCGTCGGCGCGATGCTGCTCATTCTCGCCTTTTTCGCACCGGCGATGAGCATGCTGCAATTTTCCTGGTTCCTCGGGCTGCTCTCGGTCTTTCTCGGCACGGTGATGGGGGTGGTGCAGGTGACGGTGCAGTCGGAAGCGGGAAAGCGCATGCTCGGCGCCGCCGCCGCCTCGGTCGCGGTTGCGCGCTCCTTCGGGGCGGCACTCGGGACGGCCATCGTCGGGGCTGTGCTGTTTGCCGCCGTCGCCGCTACCGGAGTGGAGGTCACAGGCCCCCTCGAAGCGGTGCTGCAGGGCAGCGAGACGGCGCTGGCGGAGATCGACGCAGCCACCGAGGCGGGGATCCGCGCGGCGGTATCCACCGGATTTCGCAGCGTTTTCCTGACGATCTTCATCTTCTCGATGATCGGCACAGCCCTGTCCTGGACGATTCCGCGCCGGATGGTCTGATTCGCGTGTCGCGAAGATCAGGGCCGGAAAGATCAGGGCGGCGAAGATCAGTGCCGCGTGCGCTGCGGCGGTTCCCCGTCTGAATCGTCAGCCAGAGGACGGTTCTCGCCGTCGCGCCGCAGCGAGATCCGCCGACCGGCATTGTCGGGACGCGGCAGCCCCGCATGGGCTGCGCGCATGATCTCGAGATTGCGCCGGATCTCCTCGGGAAACGGCGTGACCTTGCGCTTCTTCATGTCGACATGCAGCCCGAGCATTTCGCAGGAGGCCGAGAGCCAGCCTTCCGTTGCGTGGCGCAGTTCGAGATAGAGATGCATGCGTTTCTCGTCGCAATCGAGCAATTGCAGCGTCACCCGCACCGGGTGCTCATGATGCAATTCACGCGCGTAGAGCACATGCGTTTCGGCGATGAAATAGGAGGCACCCTGTGCCTCGACATAATCCGGCCCGAGCCCCACCATCCCGAAAGCCTCGTCGAGGCTGCGGTCGAACAGGACGTGATAATAGGCCAGGTTCAGATGGCCGTTGTAATCGATCCAGTCCGGCTCGATATGCATCGTCGAGGATACGAAAGGGGCAAAGAAAAAGATCGATCCGGGCTTTTTCGCCGGCAATGTCGCCTCCGCTTCATTCATGGGCGCACAACGTTCGAATTGCCGCATCGAAAGTCAAGCGATTATCGCGGGTCTGGTTGTGTCCTATGGAAGAAATGCTCGCGGGGGCGGGCTGCGGTGTGTGGCTGCATGAACCTCGGGCGTCGATGTCGTCCACGCAGCTCGTCACCGCCGCAACGTGAGCTGCGTGCCGTTGTGAACTGCCTTAAAGGACGCGAGAGGTGTATCAGCAAGGATACTATGCGATAGGCATTCAATGCGGCGTGATGAGAGAGCAGGGCAGCATGGCTGAGATGAACCCGGATGAAGCGCGATGACGCGGCTCGTTGTCTTCGATGTCGATGGTACGCTGGTCGACAGTCAGAACATGATCGTCGAGGCACAAAGACGCACCTTCCTCGCGCACGGCCTGCCCGTGCCCGATCGCGCGCGAGCTCTGTCGATCGTGGGCCTGTCACTTCCGGAAGCCTTCACGGCCCTCGTCGGGCAGGGCGCGCCGGTGGCGGATCTGGTCGGGACCTACAAGCGGGTATTCCGGGAATTGCGGCATGACCGCGCCTTCGCCGAACCGCTCTATCCCGGCGTCGCGGCGGTGCTCGACGCGCTCGCGGTCGAGCCCGGCATGACCCTCGCGATCGCTACGGGCAAGAGCCGGCGCGGTGTCGATCACATGCTCGAGCGCCACGGCTTCGTCGGACGCTTCGCCTCGATTCAGACCGCCGACGATGCGCCCTCGAAGCCGCATCCGGCGATGCTCCTGCAGGCGATGCACGCCACCGGTGCGGCGCCTGAGGACACGGTGATGGTGGGCGATTCGACCTTCGACATGCTGATGGGTCGCGCCGCCGGCGTCACGGCGCTCGGGGTCGCCTGGGGCTATCACGCGCCGACATCCCTGCGTGAGGCGGGTGCCGTCGCGATCCTTTCGCAGATGGCGGCCCTGCCCGATTTTCTCGCGGGGCGCGATGAGGCCGGCGCCGTGCGGAACGACGTTGCGCCCGGCATCGGCGCCTGAGTGACCGGCGGCCCGGTGCGGCAATGCTCCGGCGCGCCATCGTGGCCATCGGACATGCTTGTGCGCCGTGTTTTTCCGAGGCCTTGCACGTGGTGACGGCCCCGCCTATATCCCGCGCAGCCGGGGAGGTGGCTGGCGGTTCTTGCGAAGCCGGTCGCGCCTTCCCATCTGAACAGCAGTCAACGTGTCAAAAAGCCAGCCATGGGCCGGATCGCTTCGGGATCCGGCGGTCTGCTTGAAAGTGAGGGATCCCGCCATGGGTAAAGTTATCGGTATCGACCTTGGTACGACCAATTCCTGCGTCGCCGTGATGGACGGCTCCGCCGGCAAGG
>PXAW01000021.1 GCA_003567055.1 Hyphomicrobiales bacterium | reverse complement strand
TGGCCGAGCTTGAGGGTCGCCTGCGCGTCCTTGTTCACGAAGGTCTCCTCGACGGAGACCTCGTCGGGCGCATAAGCGCGCACGATCTCCCAGATCCCGTCATGCAGCGATTTCAGCCGGCTCGCGAGATCATCCTTGCCGTCGGAGGTGACGACCCCCGAGGCGATATAGGAGAGCTGCGTCCCGGTCGAGGCGATCATGCCCCAGCCGGTATTGCGCAGGCCGGGATCGAGGCCGAGAATGCGGATTGTGTCGCTCACGCCGTCGCCTGATTCGAAAAAGCTGCCGGAAGCATAGAAGTCGCCCGTTCCACGCGTTGCGGTCAAGCCCGCCTGCGGGCTCTTCCGGTCTGCGGGCCTGTCGATCTTCGGCCATCCACGAAAAACGCACACGATGAACCTGCATCCCGTTTCGCCTGCGGGCAATTTTCTTTATCCAGTCGCCATGACGGCGCTTGCCCTTGATTCGCCCCCTTCGCTCGATGCTGCCCGCGCCTGCATGCGCGAGACCTTCGGCTATCCGGATTTCCGCCCCGGACAGGACGAGGTCATCGCCGCCGTGCTGGCGGGTCACGACGTGCTGGCGGTGATGCCCACCGGTGCGGGCAAATCCATGTGCTATCAGCTTCCCGCCCTGGTGCGCGAAGGGCTCACCGTGGTGGTCTCGCCGCTGATCGCGCTGATGCGCGACCAGGTGGCGCAATTGCGCACCAACGGCGTCGCGGCGGGTGCGCTCAATTCCGCCAATGACCAGGAAGAGAACGACCGCGTGCGCGATGCCCTGCGCGCAGGCGCGTTGCGGCTCCTCTACATCTCGCCGGAGCGGCTGGTGAACAACGGCACGGCGGAATGGCTGGCGCGATCCGGCGCCCGCCTTCTCGCCATCGACGAGGCCCATTGCGTCTCGCAATGGGGGCATGATTTCAGGCCGGAATATGCGCTCCTCGGCGATGTCCGCCGGCGCTTGGGCGATATCCAGACCATCGCGCTCACCGCCACCGCCGATATCACGACGCGCGGCGACATTGCCGGCCAGCTCTTCACCCAGGAGCCGACCACCTTCGTCCACGGCTTCGACCGGCCCAATCTCTATCTCGCCATGGAGCCGCGCACCGACCGCAGCCGCCAGATCCTGCGCTTTCTCGAAAAGCATCGCGGCGAGAGCGGCATCGTCTATTGCGCCTCGCGCAAGGCGACGGAGACGCTCGCGCAGACGCTTTCGGACAAGGGCGTCACGGCGCTCGCCTATCATGCGGGCATCGAATCGCAGGAGCGCTCGCGCCGGCAGGACCGGTTCCTGCGCGAGGACGGGATCGTCATGGTGGCGACGGTGGCCTTCGGCATGGGGATCGACAAGCCCGATGTGCGCTTCGTCGTGCATGCGGCCCTGCCGAAATCGATCGAGGCCTATTATCAGGAGATCGGCCGCGCCGGGCGCGACGGCGCCCCCGCCGACACGCTCACGCTCTACGGGCTGGAAGATATCCGCCTGCGCCGCACGCAGATCGAGGAATCCAACGCCTCCGACGAGCAGAAGCGCATCGAGCGCCAGCGTCTCGACGCGCTGGTCTCGCTCTGCGAGGCGCCGCAATGCCGACGCCAGACGCTGCTCTCCTATTTCGGCGAGAGCGCCGAGCCCTGCGGCCATTGCGATCTGTGTCTGGGCGGGGTGACGCGTTTCGATGCCACCATCGAGGCCCAGAAGATCCTCTCCGCCATCGCCCGCACCGGCGAGCGCTTCGGCGCCGAGCATATCGTGGCGATTCTCGTGGGCGAGGAGAGCGAGCAGGTGCGCCGCCACGGCCATCACGGACTCAAGACCTTCGGCGTCGGCAAGGACCGTCCCAAACAGGCCTGGCGCTCCCTGATGCGCCAGATCTACGCTGCCGGGCTGGTCCAGATCGCGATCGATGATCACGGACGCTGGCGCATTACCGAGCGCGGCGACGCCGTCCTGCGCGGACGCGAGAGCATCACCCTGCGCTCGGATGTGCTGGAGAGCGGCAAGCGCGGCAAGGGCGAGAAGGAGCGCCGCGCCGGCGCCATCGCCGAATCGGGCATCGCGCCGGATGACCCCGTGCTCGCCCGGCTCAAGGCCTTGCGCATGCAGCTCGCCCGCGAGCAGGAAGTGCCGGCCTATGTCATCTTCACCGACCGCTCCCTCGTCGACATGGCCCTGACGCGACCGCGCGACCGCACCGCGCTTTCCGCCTGTCATGGCGTCGGCCAGGCCAAGCTTGCCCGTTATGGCGATGTTTTCCTCGAGGCGCTGCGCGAGGTCACCGATTGAAGCCGTGGCTTCGCCCGGAGCTTTGAGAATCAGCCGTTCTTGTCGGATTCGGGCGGAGCCTGGTTCGGTGATGCCGGCTTCTGGCCATCCACCACGAACGGGCCGGGCGTGCCGGCATTGTTGCCGAAGATGCCCTTGAGCATGTCGATCGGGACCGGGAAGACGATGGTCGAGCTCTTGTCGCCGGCAATATCGTAGAGCGAGTTGAGCAGGCGCAGCTGCATGGCTTCGGGCGCGGTGCCGAGCAGTTTGGCCGCATCGACGAGTTTCTCGGCGGCCTGGAATTCACCCTCGGCATTGATGATCCGGGCGCGGCGGTTGCG
>PXAW01000429.1 GCA_003567055.1 Hyphomicrobiales bacterium | reverse complement strand
GGCCAGTCTGTCCGGCATCCTCGTCAATTGCTCAGCGAGCGCACGGTGATGCGGCTCGCGCGGGGCTACCCAAGGACCGCTCACGTCAACGGGAAGCCGGAACCTCCCAACTTCCTCAACCTGCGCCTGGCCATCGCGAAGGCCGAGAAAATGTACGGTAGCCTCGCCGACCTTCCCCTCGCGGCGATAGGTGGCAAGCACAGCCTCCTGCAAAACGTCCTCAAACACACCACGCCGGGCTTGCAGGAAATCAATCGCGACTGGCGGCGCCTCGCTAGCCAGCAGACCTCGAAGAGCCTTGAAATATTGTCCTGCAAGAAAACTGGTAGGCGTAACGTAGGCGATAATTCCGCCAGGTTTTGCCCACCTGATCGCCAGATCCGTAAAAACGCCATACAGATTCGCGTGCCCGTAAAGGCTTCGGCGATAGCACTCTCTCTGGTGCGATGCGAGTGTGATCCGGCCATATGGTGGATTGCCGATGACGAGATCGAAGCCATCGCTTGCGGGAAGTTGATCAAGGGCGTCACAGACCTGCACAATACTCGGGAACGACCGATCTGCAGCCTTTGCTTCGTTCGCGAAAGCAATCTCAAGCCAGACCTGCGTCAACCACGCTGCAAAGGGGTCTATTTCAAATCCTGCCAGATGGTCAGCCAAATGTTCAAGGAAAGCGTTCGGCTCGACGTCACTCAAACGTTCACGCATGCGTAACGCGACGGGCACAAGAAAGGCGCCGCCGCCCGATGCGGGATCAAGCACGCGTGCAGATGCCCAATCCACGCCCGCTTCGCCTGCGAGGTCGAGTAACCGAGTAGTGAGCGGCGGAGGGGTGTAGTAGGCCCCTAACGAGCTGCGAAGCGCATCAGGCAATAGGCCGGTATAGGTTGCGCACAGCTGATATGACGCTTCTTCGAATGGAAGCCTGGCGGCCGCAGATCCAATCTCATCGGCGATATCTTTCGCCCACTGGTCAAGCTTGTAGGTCAGCGCCAAGCTGAGAGGCGACACCTGTAGCGAGCGGCCCAATCGCTCACCGCGCGCTTTGACGTATCCGGCAATGGCAGCGGCAGTGAACGACCACGCCGCAGCTTGTCGCCGGCGCTCTTCCACACCTTTCATCCAGCGCCGTGCCGCTATCCGCAGCATTCCAAGGTCAACATCGTCGCCCCGCGTACAAGACGGGGGCAAAGGATCACCGATTTGTCTCATCGCGCTTCCAGCTGGTGATTAGAGAAAAAAAGTTAGTAGCATCATGATCCCAGGCCAAGTATTTTTCTGCTTTGTTCCATATTTTCCAGATGCCGCCACTCGGCCTCGCCCTGCTTCTGTGGATGCTCTGGCGTGGCAAGGCGGGGAGCAGGAGCGGTGGTTGCCGCAGCCGCTCACGCAAGGCAAGCACCTTCAACAATGCGGCCTTCAACAATGCGGCCTTCGACAACGCCGCCTTCGCCGCCCATCACGAGGAAACCCTGCGCCGCCTCGACGAGGATGCCAGAGCCTTCGAGGAGCATCTGCGCGCACAAGCGGCAGAGCGCGACCGCGAAGCATTCGAGGCGTTCATGCGATCGCGCAACGACGAGGCGACACCCGCGAGCGGGTCGACGCGCTGAGCGTCATTCCGCCGCGTCGCGACCGCTGCCGTAGCGCTTTTCGATGTAATCGACGACGAGCTGCTTGAACTCGTTCGCGATCTGCGGCCCGCGCAGGGTCACCGCCTTCTTGCCGTCGATGAAGACCGGGGCGGCGGGCTGCTCGCCGGTGACGGGGAGCGAGATGCCGATATCGGCGTGCTTCGATTCGCCCGGCCCGTTCACGATGCAGCCCATCACGGCGACGTTGAGCGCCTCGACACCCGGATGCGTCTCGCGCCAGCCCGGCATGGAGCTGTTGATCCAGCTCTGGATGTCGCGGGCGAGTTCCTGGAAGACCGTCGAGGTGGTGCGCCCGCAGCCCGGGCAGGCGGCGACGAGCGGAACGAAGGTGCGAAAGCCCATCGTCTGCAACAATTCCTGCGCGGCCTTCACCTCCAGCGTGCGGTCGCCGCCGGGCTCGGGCGTCAGCGAGAAACGGATCGTGTCGCCGATCCCGTCCTGAAGCAGGATGCCGAGGGCGGCGGAAGAGGCGACGATGCCCTTCGAGCCCATACCCGCCTCGGTCAGGCCCAGATGGATGGCGTAATCGGAGCGCCGGGCCACTTCGCGATAGATCGCGATCAGATCCTGCACGCCCGAAACCTTGGCCGAGAGAATGATGCGGTTGCGCGGCAGGCCGATCTCCTCCGCGCGCTCCGCCGAGAGCAGCGCCGATTGCACCATCGCCTCGCGCGTGATGGCGCGCGCGTCGAGCGGGTGCGCGCTCCGGGCGTTCTCGTCCATCAGATGCGTGAGCAATTCCTGATCGAGCGAACCCCAATTGGCGCCGATGCGCACGGATTTGTCGTGGCGAATCGCCTGCTCGACGATCATGCCGAACTGCTTGTCTTTTTTATCCTTGAAGCCGACATTGCCCGGATTGATCCGGTATTTCGCCAGCGCCTCGGCGCAGGCCGGGTGATCCTTGAGCAACTGGTGGCCGATATAATGGAAATCGCCGACCAGCGGCACATCGAT
>PXAW01000022.1 GCA_003567055.1 Hyphomicrobiales bacterium | reverse complement strand
GACGCGAGACCCGGGTCTCGGTCAGCATCGCCGACGCCATCAAGGCGCGCCACCTCATGCTCGATCCCGGCGCGCCGCTGTTGCGTACCGTCGGGATCAACGTGGATCCCCAGGGTCGGCCCGCCGAATACGGGCGCACCTGGTTTGCCGGCGAGCGGGTCGAGCTCATCGTCGGCGATGAGTGAGTGCAATTCGGCTCGGGCGTTTCAGGCGCCGAGGGTTTCGAGGCGGGCGCGTGTCCTTCGCTCAGGGAATAGAGGCCCGTTCGAGACCTCCATGAAGCGCTCGCCATATCTCCCTCCCCTGAGGGGAGGGATTAAGGGTGGGGTGGGCCGGTCTGGTAGAATGCCCGGCGCTGGTGATTTCCAGCGACGTTTCTCCCCACCCTCAATCCCTCCCCGCTGGGGAGGGAGGCCAGGGCGAGATCTGCATGACGCGCAATCTGCAGCCCCCATCAGAAGCGGGATCGTATTGCAAACCCTGCGCCCGCGACGCGCACCCGCTTCAGGCTCCCTTCGCTTCCAGCCGCCGTGCATGCAGGACCGGCTCGGTATAGCCCGAGGGCTGGACGCGGCCCTCGAAAACGAGGTCGCAGGCTGCCTTGAAGGCGGGGCCGTCGAAGCCCGGCGCCATCGGCCTGTAGGCCGGATCGCCCGCATTCTGCTGATCCACGACCTTCGCCATGCGCTGCATCACCTCCATCACCTGATCGCGGCTGACCACGCCGTGATGGAGCCAGTTGGCGAGATGCTGGGAGGAGATGCGGCAGGTGGCGCGGTCCTCCATCAGGCCGACATCGTTGATATCGGGCACCTTCGAGCAGCCCACACCCTGGTCGACCCAGCGCACCACATAGCCGAGGATGCCCTGCGCGTTGTTTTCGATCTCGGAGCGGACCTCCTCGTCCGACCAGTTGGGGCGATCGGCCAGCGGAATGGTGAGGATGTCGTCGAGGCGCGCGCGTTCGCGGGCCGCGAGCTCGGCCTGGCGCGCCTTGACGTCGATCTGGTGGTAATGCGTGGCATGCAGCGTCGCGGCGGTGGGGGAGGGCACCCAGGCGCAATTCGCGCCCGCCTTGGGATGGCCGATCTTCTGCTCCAGCATCGCCGCCATCAGATCGGGCATGGCCCACATGCCCTTGCCGATCTGGGCGCGCCCGCGCAGGCCGCAGGCGAGGCCGATATCGACGTTCCAGTCCTCGTAGGCCTTGATCCAGGCCTGGCCCTTCATATCCGCCTTGCGCACCATCGGCCCGGCTTCCATGGAGGTGTGGATCTCGTCGCCGGTGCGATCGAGGAAGCCGGTATTGATGAAGCACACGCGCGCCTTCGCGGCCCGGATGCATTCCTTCAGATTGACCGTGGTGCGCCGCTCCTCGTCCATGATGCCGACCTTGAGCGTATTGGGCGACAGCCCGAGCACGCCCTCGACATGGCTGAAGATGGCGTCGGTGAAGGCGACTTCCTCCGGCCCGTGCATCTTCGGCTTGACGATATAGACCGAGCCCGCGCGCGAATTGCCGGGCCGGGCCGGGTCGCGCTTCAGATCATGGATGGCGATCAGCGCCGTGATCATGGCGTCGAGCAGGCCCTCGGGGGCCTCGTTGCCGTCGCGGTCGTGGATGGCGGGGTTGGTCATCAGGTGCCCGACATTGCGCACCAGCATCAGCGAGCGCCCATGCAGGGTGAGGGCGGAGCCGTCCGGCGCGGTGTAGCCGCGATCGGGATTGAGGCGGCGGGTGAAGCTTTTGCCGCCCTTGGCCACCTCCTCCGTGAGATCGCCCTTCATTAGACCGAGCCAGTTGCGATAGGCCAAGACCTTGTCCTGCGCATCGACGGCGGCGATGGAATCCTCGCAATCCATGATCGTCGATATGGCGGCTTCCATGAGCACATCCGCGACGCCCGCCGCGTCGGTCTTGCCGATGGCGTGGTCGCGGTCGATGACGATTTCCGCATGCAGGCCGTTATGGCGCAGGAGCACGCCCTTCGGCGCGCCCGCATCCCCCGCATGGCCGGCGAATTGCGCCGGATCCTTCAGGCCGGTAGTGGTGCCGTCCGCCATGGCGACGGCGAGCGCGCCGTTTTCGATGCGGTATTCCCTGGCATCCGCATGCGAGCCGGCGGCCAGCGGGAAGCTGTCATCGAGGAATTTGCGCGCCCAGGCGATGACGCGGGCGCCGCGTGCGGGATCGTAACCCGAACCCTGCGGCAGGTCGCCCATCGCATCGGTGCCGTAGAGCGCATCATAGAGCGAGCCCCAGCGCGCATTGGCGGCGTTGAGGGCGTAGCGGGCATTCATCACCGGCACGACGAGCTGCGGCCCGGCAATATCCGCGATCTCCGGATCGACATTGCGTGTCTCGACTTCGAAATCCGGCCCTTCCGGCACGAGATAGCCGATCTCGGCGAGGAATTCCTTGTAGGCGGGCAGGTCGAAGGGCTTGCCGCGCCGTTCGCGGTGCCAGTCGTCGATCTGCTTCTGCATGGCCGCGCGCTTGTCCAGGAGTTCCCGGTTGCGCGGGCCGAAATCGTGGATCAGGGCCGAGAGCCCGGACCAGAAGGCGTCCGGCGCGATACCGGTCCCGGGCAGGGCCTCGTTCTCGATGAAGCCGTG
>PXAW01000529.1 GCA_003567055.1 Hyphomicrobiales bacterium | reverse complement strand
TGGCGGACATGCGCGCGCCCTGTTCGGAAGCGGCGTTCTCGAGAAGTGCGGTGAAGATCTGCACGGACAGGTTCTTCGGCAGCAGCGTGCCGAGAATGGCTTGTTGCGAAGGCTCGTATTCGTAAAGCGATTCGCCGCCGTCCAGGGATGCGTTCCCGGATGCGGCCTCGGCATCGTCGTCCGGCGCGACCTGTGCCGGGATGATCTTCTGGGCCGTCGGGATCTGGGCGATCACGGATTTGAAGCGCGAATAGAACAGCGTGGCGACGTCGAATTCACCCGCATCGAAGAGCTCGATCACCTTGCGACCGATCATGTCGGCCTCTTCGTAGCCCACATGGCGCACGTCGCGCAGGTCGACGAATTCGATGATCAGCTTCGAGAACTGGCGACGCAGGATGTCGTAGCCCTTCTTGCCGACGCAGATGATCTTGACCGTCTTGCCTTCGGCGAGAAGCTTGTTGGCATGTTCGCGCGCCAGACGCGCGATCGACGAATTGAAGGCACCGCACAGGCCGCGCTCGGCGGTGCAGACGACCAGAAGATGCGTCTTGTCGTCACCCGTGCCGGTGAGCATGCGCGGCAGCTCGGCATCGCCCTGGGAGACGCCGGCGGCGAGGTTGGAGAGCACCACCGCCATGCGCTCGGCATAGGGGCGCGCCGCTTCCGCCGCGGACTGGGCCCGGCGCAGCTTCGCCGCAGCCACCATCTGCATGGCCTTGGTGATTTTCTGCGTCGCCTTCACCGAGGCGATACGGTTTCGCAGATCCTTGAGTGACGCCATGGGACGTACGGACCTTTCAAGACTGTCGAAGGGTCAGCCGGGCACGCTTATCGCGCCCGGCGCGGGATGGCAGGCTTCAGGCGGAGAAGGTCTTGGAGAAATCCTCGACCACGCCCTTCAGCTTCTCGGCCGTGTCGTCCTTGAGATCGCGCGTATCGCGGATCGCGTCGAGGATATCGGCATGCTTGGAGCGCAGCACCCCGAGCAGACCCTCCTCGAAGGCGCGGACCTTGCCCACCGGCAGCGGATCGAGATAGCCGTTGGTGCCGGCCCAGATCACGCAGACCTGCTCTTCCATCTTCAGCGGCGAGAATTGCGGCTGCTTCAGGAGCTCGGTCAGACGCGCGCCGCGGTTGAGCAGGCGCTGGGTGGTGGCATCGAGGTCGGAACCGAACTGGGCGAAGGCCGCCATCTCGCGATACTGGGCGAGCTCGCCCTTGATCTTGCCCGCGACCTTCTTCGTCGCCTTGGTCTGGGCCGAAGAGCCCACGCGCGACACCGACAGACCGACGTTCACCGCAGGACGCACGCCCTGATAGAACAGATCCGTCTCGAGGAAGATCTGGCCGTCGGTGATCGAGATCACGTTGGTGGGGATGTAGGCGCCGACGTCGTTGGCCTGGGTTTCGATCACCGGGAGGGCGGTGAGCGAGCCGGAGCCCTGTTCGTCGTTCATCTTCGCCGCGCGCTCGAGCAGGCGCGAATGCAGATAGAACACGTCACCCGGATAGGCTTCGCGACCGGGCGGACGGCGCAGCAGCAGCGACATCTGGCGGTAGGCGACGGCCTGCTTGGAGAGATCGTCATAGGTGATCACGGCATGCATGCCGTTATCGCGGAAATACTCGCCCATGGCGCAGCCGGTGAAGGGTGCCAGGAACTGCATCGGCGCCGGATCGGAAGCGGTGGCGGCGACGATGATCGAATATTCCAGCGCGCCCTGCTCTTCGAGCACCTTCACGAACTGGGCCACCGTCGAGCGCTTCTGGCCGATGGCGACATAGACGCAGTAGAGCTTCTGGCTCTCGGGAGCGCCTTCGACGTTCAGCGGCTTCTGGTTGAGCATGGTGTCGAGGGCGATGGCGGTCTTGCCCGTCTGGCGGTCGCCGATGATCAGCTCGCGCTGGCCGCGACCGATCGGGATCAGCGCGTCGATCGCCTTCAGGCCCGTCGCCATCGGCTCGTGCACCGACTTGCGCGGGATGATGCCCGGCGCCTTGACGTCGACCCGGCGACGCTCGGTCGCCTCGATCGGGCCCTTGCCGTCGATCGGATTGCCGAGCGCGTCGACGACGCGGCCGAGCAGGCCCTTGCCGACGGGGGCGTCCACGATGGCGCCGGTGCGCTTGACCGTCTGGCCTTCCTTGATCTCGCGGTCGGAGCCGAAGATCACGATACCGACATTGTCGATTTCGAGGTTGAGGGCCATGCCGCGCACGCCCGATTCGAATTCGACCATCTCACCGGCCTGGACCTTGTCGAGGCCGTAGCAACGGGCAATGCCGTCACCGACGGACAGGACCTGGCCGACTTCGGTGACCTCGGCCTCCTGGCCGAAGTTCTTGATCTGCTCTTTGAGGATCGTTGAGATCTCAGCGGCTCGAATGTCCATCAGCGGACCTCTTTCATCGCAAGACGGAGGGAATTGAGTTTGGTGCGAAGGCTGGAATCGACCATGCGGCTGCCGACCTTCACGACGATGCCGCCGATCAATGCGGGATCGATTTTCACGTCCACATCGACCTCGGCATCAGCGACTTCACGCAAAGTCGCCTTGATATCATCGAGAACCGCTGCGGAAGGCTGTTCCGCAAGCCGCACCTCGGCATTGACGAT
>PXAW01000430.1 GCA_003567055.1 Hyphomicrobiales bacterium | reverse complement strand
CGCCGCCGCGAACATGGTCGAACGCAGCGCGATCGTCGCTCCGGAGGACGGCATCATCGTCAAGATGCGCTATCACACGCCCGGCGGCGTGATCGAGGCCGGGAGCCCGGTCGCGGAAATCGTGCCGCTCGATGCCGATCTCGTTATCCAGGCGCGCGTGCGCCCGCAGGATATCGACAGCGTCCGCCTTGGGCAGAGCGCCTCGGTGCGCCTCACCGCGCTCAACAAGCGCACGACGCCGATGGTCGAGGGTGTCGTGACTTATGTCTCGGCGGATGCGCTGCCGGCTGAACTGGGCCGCGAGGCGACCGGGCAGGACGGGTTTGTGGCCCGGATCAGACTCGATGCGCGCTCGCTCGCCAAGGTGACGGATTTCGCGCCGACACCAGGCATGCCGGCGGAGGTCTATATCAAGACGCGCGAGCGCAGTTTCGCCGAATACCTGCTGCAACCGGTCAAGGACAGTATGGCGCGGGCATTCAGGGAGGAATGAGCATTACAGAGCGTAGAGGTGATGTCGTGGAGCAACTTAAAATTTCTTTCTCGCGGGTTGGTGTCCTCAAAATCAGCGTGGATGTTCAACTTGAAAATTCTGCTATAGTTTGACTCTGCTTTGGTGTGAAATTGACGTAACATACCCGACATTCGCTTCCGTCCGCGACAAGGTTTTTCTACCGCGTTCTGTAAATGGATTTTTGGGCAGAACTGATGAGTGATCTGACTTTGAGTGGAATAGGCAGACGGCAGGCCGTATTCGGGGGGCGCCTCATCATCGTGAGTGCGCTTCAGCTCGTGCGGGAATGCATCCAGGCGGAAATACTACGCAAGTATGCGCTGACAGAGATCCTGCATGCCTCTACGGTCGAGGCCGCTAATGCCTTCGAGCCGACAGATGAAGATATACTCATCGTCGATGCCAGTCACTCGGACTCGCATAACAGCATGCAGTTTCTGAGTGCCGCTTTTCCCAGGACCCGTATCATCATGCTGATGCTCGACGCCGTCGCCAATATCGGCATCGCGGATACGGTGCGGCTGCCGCCTTCGCTCGATGCCCTGCTCTTCATGATCGGTGCGGCCTGCGGCCTGCGCGCAGAGAGCCGGGAGGACGTTCCGGCACCGATCGAGCCACCGGCGGAGGGCTGGGGCAGGCTCACGCCGCGCGAGAGCGAGGTGGCGGCGGGTGTGCTCGAAGGCAAGGCCAACAAGGTGATCGCGGCGGAACTCGGCCTCTCGGACAATACAGTGAAGATGCATCTGACGCAGATCATGCGCAAACTGAAGGTTACCAACCGCACGCAAGTGGTGCTGCTTCTGGGCAGGAAGGCACCTGAACAGAAGGCACGCAGCGCTCCGCCGCCATCGCTCCAGGCGCCGCTTTAGAGCGCCCGCCCTGATCTTCGTGCCAACCGACACGCAGTTCTCATGAATCGCCCCGAGCCAGATGCGTCATGCGGCCAGCTTCAAGATCTCGCGTGCCTCGGCGACGCTCGCGACGCGGCCACCCAGCAGATCGATCAGCTTGACGGATTTCTCGACCAGCGCGGCATTGTCCGGCGTCTTGACGCCGCGTGAGAGATAGACCGTGTCCTCCATGCCGATGCGGCAATGGCCGCCGAGCAGGAAGGCCTGCGCGAGCATCGGATAGGCCATGCGGCTCGCACCGAAGGCCGCCCATTCGCATTCCTGCGGCAGAATCGACTGGAAGAAGGCCAGCGCCTGCGGCGTCGCGGGCATGCCGTAATCGACCCCCATCACCAGCTGGAACAGGGCCGGCAGGCGCAGCGTGCCGTCGGCGATCAGCGCTTTCGCCAGCTTGATGTCGCCGGTATCGAAGACCTCGAGCTCCGGCTTCACACCCGCAGCATACATCAGACCGGCCATTTCGCGCACGCTGTCGGGGTAGTTGATCACCGCGCCGCCGCCGAACCACATCGTATTGAGATCGAGTGTACACATTTCCGGCTTGAGCTCGACCACATGTTCGGTGCGGATACGGGCATTGGTGAGCGTGGTGGCGGGTGCGGCCCTGGCCGGCTCCTCGGGATCGGGCACATAGCGCCCGCCCGGTCCGGTCGTCAGGTTGACGATCAGGTCGACGTCGCTCTCGCGGATCCGCCGCATGACCTCGCGATAATATTCCAGCTCCATGCTGGGGCGCCCCGTCTGCGGATCGCGTACGTGAATATGACAGATCGCGGCGCCGGCTCGCGCGGCGTCGATGGAAGCGCCGGCGATCTCTTCCGGCGTGACGGGAAGATTCTCGTTGTGCTCGCGCGTCGGAAACGTCCCCGTAACGGCGCAGCTCAATATCGTCGGCTTCATTTCATCGTCTCCAATACCAATCATGCAAGGAGGGCAGCATGCATCCGGCTGATGAGAAGCCAAGGTGTATTGGACCAAACCGCCTATGCGAAACAAACACAAAGACAGCCACCGCAGATGCGCATGGAAGACGCAGATGAATTCGCAGGAGTTTTTCAAGCCTGAATGCTCGGAACGTATCGCGATGCGGTCTGTCGCGGGGCAAGGCGAAACAATCTTGAAATGGTATCCCGGAACGAAAATCTTGCAGATGAAAGCAAGCCGCAGATCGATTTCCGCCAGACGCAATTTCAGGT
>PXAW01000086.1 GCA_003567055.1 Hyphomicrobiales bacterium | reverse complement strand
GACGGTGCCTCGGTGACGGTGCGGAAACGATTCCTGTGATCGATTTTCTCTCCGGCGACGATTTGGATTTGGCTTTAGGCCGGTCTCGTGTGATACATGCAGCCCTCGTCGCGGGCGCTGGGAGCCGAGGCTTCCTGGAGCGCTGGCGACGGCTATGCGTGTTTCGCGGATCCATCGCCATGTCTGACGCCCCTCATGAGGAGGAGCGCAGCCTTGATGATAACGAACCCGCAGGATTGTGAGCGGAATGTCTGATACCAAGAACCCGGGCGACAAGACTCTTCAGGTTTCGTCCCCCAAGACGCTGACCCTCAAGCGCCGTGGCGAGCAAGGAACGGTTCGCCAGAGCTTCTCCCATGGCCGCACCAAGCAGGTCGTGGTCGAGAAGGTCAAACGGCGGAGCGTCGGCCCCGGCGAGACCGCCAAGGATGCCGGGAGGGATGCCGGCAAGGAAGCCGGAAGGGACGCCCCGAAAGAGGCGGCCCGAACGGCTGCTCCGAGTCCCTCTGCGACAAAGCCCGTCTCGTCGCGCGAATCCGCCGCTCCACGCCAGCCGGCCCGTCCCGGACGTGGCGGCGGTGTCGTGCTGCGTACGCTGAGCGAGAGCGAGATCGATGCCCGTGCGGCAGCGCTCGCCGATGCCAAGCGCCGCGAGGAAGAGGAGCGTCAGCGCCGCGAGGCCGAAGAGCGCGCCCGCATCGAGGCGGAAGCGCGTGCCAAGGCCGAGGCCGAGGCTGCCCGCAAGGCCGAGGAAGAAGAGCGCCAGCGGCGCGAGGCCGAGGCGGCGGAAGGCACGAAATCCGCTGCAACCGCCAAAGCCGATACGCCTCAGGCCGAGCCCGCTGCCGAGGAGGCCGCAACGGCTGCGCCCGAAACCGCCGAGCCGGCTCAGGCTTCTGGGCGTCCCCTGCGCGACATGCGCAAGCCGCCGAGCCTCGACGATCTGGCGAAGCCCGAGCCCGTGCCCGAAAAGCCGGCGGAGAAAGCCGTCGAGGCCAAGGCCGAGGAAACCGGCAAGGCCACGACCAAGGAAACGGCGAGACCCGCCGACAAGCCGTCACCTGCCCGTGCGCGTGCCGCCGAGGAAGACGACGCTCCGCGCGGTGGCCGCAAGGGCGCCGCGAAGGTTCCGGCCGCACCGAAGACTCCCAAGGGCGCCGACGACCGCCGCAAAGGCCGCCTGACCGTCACCAAGGCGCTTTCGGGCGATGACGAGCGCACCCGTTCGGTCGCTTCCTTCCGTCGCCGCATGCAGCGCCTGACGGGCAAGGGGTCGTCCGAGCCGAAGGAAAAGATCGCGCGTGAGGTCATCGTCCCGGAGACGATCACCATCCAGGAGCTGGCCAACCGTATGGCCGAGCGTGGCGTGGACGTGATTCGCCTGCTGATGAAGCAGGGCGCGATGCACAAGATCACCGATGTGATCGATGCCGATACGGCGCAGCTGGTGGCCGAGGAGATGGGCCACACGGTCAAGCGCGTGGCCGAATCCGACGTGGAAGAAGGCCTGTTCGACGATGTCGATGCCCCGGAGGCGCTGATTACGCGTCCGCCGGTCGTCACCATCATGGGCCATGTCGATCACGGCAAGACCTCGCTGCTCGACGCCATCCGCAAGACCAACGTGGTCTCGGGCGAGGCCGGCGGCATCACCCAGCATATCGGCGCCTATCAGGTGACGAGCCCGAGCGGCGGCAAGGTCGCCTTCGTCGATACGCCCGGCCACGCCGCCTTCACGGCGATGCGTGCCCGTGGTGCACAGGTGACGGATATCGTGGTGCTGGTCGTGGCCGCCGATGACGGCGTCATGCCCCAGACCATCGAGGCGATCAGCCATGCCAAGGCGGCGGGTGTCCCCATCGTGGTGGCGATCAACAAGATCGACAAGCCCGAAGCCGATCCGCAGCGCGTGCGCACGGAACTGCTCCAGCACGACATACAGGTCGAATCCATGGGTGGCGAGACTCTCGAATTCGAAGTCTCGGCCAAGAATGGAGACGGGCTGGGAACCCTGCTGGAAGGTTTGCAGCTCCAGGCCGAGATCCTCGATCTCAAGGCCAATCCGGGTCGTCCCGCCGAGGGCACGGTGATCGAGGCCAAGCTCGATCGCGGGCGTGGCCCCGTGGCCACCGTGCTCGTGCAGCGCGGTACGCTGAAGACCGGCGATATCGTCGTGGCGGGTTCCGAATGGGGCCGCGTACGCGCCCTGATCAACGACAAGGGCGAGAAGGTCGATGAGGCCGGACCGTCCATGCCGGCGGAGATCCTCGGTTTCAACGGCACGCCCGAGGCCGGCGACCGCGTCGCGGTCGTCGAGAACGAGGCGCGTGCCCGCGAAGTCACGGAATACCGCTCGCGTCGCAAGCGTGACCTCATGGCCGCGCGGATCGGCGGCACCAGCCGTTCGCTCGCCGACATGATGCGTGACCTCAAGGAAGGCGCCGATCGCCAGGAATTCCCGCTCGTCATCAAGGGTGACGTGCAGGGTTCCGTCGAGGCGATCGCCGGTGCGCTGGAGAAAGCCGGCAACGACGAAGTCAGCGCCCGCCTGGTGCATGCCGGCGTCGGTGGTATCACCGAATCCGACGTGACCCTCGCGGAGGCTTCCGATGCCATCGTCATCG
>PXAW01000017.1 GCA_003567055.1 Hyphomicrobiales bacterium | reverse complement strand
GTCATGTATGTCGATGCCGGTCGCCATATCCGCATGTGAGCCGATTCGCCTGAACCGGCCCCCAGAAAGAGGTTCGAAATGGATTATATCGAGAACCGCACCTTCGACGAGATCGCCATCGGCGACAGCGCCGAGATCACGCGCAGCCTGACGCGTGAGGATATCAATGTCTTCGCGGTGATGTCGGGCGACGTGAACCCCGCCCATCTCGACGATGATTACGCGCAGAAGGGCCATTTCCACCGCGTCATCGCCCATGGCATGTGGGGCGGCGCGCTGATCTCCGCCGTGCTGGGCACCCGGCTGCCCGGCCCTGGGACGATCTATCTCGACCAGTCCCTGCATTTCCGTGGCCCGGTCGGTGTCGGCGATACGATCACGAGCAGCGTCACGGTCACGGCCAAGAGCGCCGGGAAGGGCCATGTCACGCTCGCCTGCCGCTGCGTCAACCAGAAGGGCGATGAAGTCATCAGCGGCGAGGCGCGGGTGCTCGCGCCGCGCGAGAAGGTGCGCCGGCCCCGCGCCGTCCTGCCGGAGATCACGCTGCATGCGCCGAGTGCGCGCTTCAAGGCGCTGGTCGAGCAGACCCGCGAGCACGATCCGCTGGTCACCGCCGTGGTGCATCCCTGCGACGAGCTGAGCCTCGACGGCGCCATACGCGCGGCGCGCGAGCGCATCATCCGCCCGATCCTCGTCGGGCCGGAAGCGAAGATCGCCGCCGCCGCCGACGAGGCGGATCTCGATATCAGCGAATTCGAGATCATCGACGTGCCTCATTCCCATGCCGCCGCCGAGCGCGCCGTCGAGATCGTGCGCGAGGGCCGGGCCGAGGCGCTGATGAAGGGCAAGCTGCACACGGACGAATTGCTCGGCGCCGTGGTCAGCCGGTCGAAAGGCCTGCGCACGGATCGCCGGCTGAGCCATATCTTCGCCCTCGACGTGCCGAGCTATCCGCGCACGCTCTTCGTCACCGATGCCGCGATCAACATCGCCCCGGATCTTGAGGAACTCCGGGACATCGTCCAGAACGCCATCGATCTGTGCCGGGCGCTCGGCACGGACATGCCCCGCGCCGCCCTGCTCTCGGCGGTGGAGACGGTGACGGGCCGGCTGCCCTCGACCCTCGTCGCGGCTGCGCTTTGCAAGATGCATGATCGCGGCCAGATCACCGGCGGGCTGATCGACGGGCCGCTCGCCTTCGACAACGCCATCTCCCCCGCCGCCGTAAAGGCCAAGGGGATCAACTCGGCGGTGGCGGGTCAGGCGGATATCCTTGTCGCGCCCAATCTGGAGAGCGGCAACATGATCGCCAAGCAGCTGATCTATCTCGCCGGTGCCGAATCGGAGGGGATCGTGATCGGCGCGCGGGTGCCGATCATGCTGACATCGCGCGCCGACAGCGCCGATTCCCGCCTCGCCTCCGCCGCGCTGGCGCAGCTCTATGCAAGGCGCAGCGACGGTTTGAAGGGAGCGGCAGAATGAGCGCGGCTCTGCTCGTTCTCAATATCGGCTCCTCGACCATCAAATTCGCGCTCTATCCGGCTGACGGTGACGGCGTGATCGCGCGCGGGCGGATCGAGAATGTCGGGCATGAGCCGGCGCTGGTCATGAACGAGGGCGGCGATGCGCTCGACGGCGCCGCGCCCCCACAGGACACACCGCAGATCCGCGACCTGACCATCTGGCTGCTGGAGACGCTTTCCGCGCGTTTCGCGGACCGCAGGATCACTGGCATCGGCCATCGCGTCGTGCATGGCGGGCCGGATTTCGCCGCGCCCCTGCGCGTGACGCCCGATATCCTCGCCACGCTCGACCGGCTGACGCCGCTGGCACCGCAGCACCAGCCGCATAATCTCGCCGGCATCACTGCCGCGCAGGATCTGTGGCCGGGCATTCCCCAGGTCGCCTGTTTCGACACGGCCTTCCATCACGGGCGCCCGCGCCTCGCCAAGCTCTTCGCCCTGCCGCGCGCGCTCAGCGAGGAAGGCATCCTGCGCTACGGCTTCCACGGTCTGTCCTATGCGCATATCGCGCGGCTCTTGCCCGAGATCTTCGATGAGAAGACGGCTGCGGGCAAGGTCATCGTCGCGCATCTGGGCAGCGGCGTGAGCCTTTGCGGCATGGAGGCGGGCGCGAGCGTCTCCACCACGATGGGCTTCACTGCTCTCGACGGGGTGATGATGGGCACGCGCTGCGGGCAGATCGACCCGGGCGTGCTGATCCACCTGATGCGCGACAAGGGCCTCGATGCCGATGCTCTGGAGAAGCTGCTCGGCAAGCAATCGGGGCTTCTCGGCGTATCCGGCATCAGCAACGACATGCGCAAGCTCGCCGCCAGCGATGCGCCGGAGGCCGAGGAGGCGATCGCGCTGTTTGCCGCCTCGATCCTGCATCATGTCGGGGCGCTGGCCGCCGATCTCGGCGGGCTCGACGGCCTCGTCTTCACCGCCGGTATCGGCGAGCATGATGCCGCGCTTCGCCTGCGCGTGATGCAAGGCCTCGCGTGGCTCGGACTGATCCCGGACGAGGCGGCCAATGAAGCCCATGGCCCGATCATCTCGCGCCCGGAAAGCCGCATCGCGACCGCGGTAATCCCCACCGACGAGGAAGCCGAGATCCGCGATTC
>PXAW01000221.1 GCA_003567055.1 Hyphomicrobiales bacterium | reverse complement strand
GGAACGACGCCCGAAGAAAACGGCGTTGGCATAGGATTCGAGGATTTCTTCCTTGTCGGCCAGCGTCTCTGTCACGACGGCGGAATAGGCTTCCTCGATCTTGCGATCGATGGTCTGACGCGCACCCGTGATGACGTTCTTGGCAAGCTGCTGGCTCAGCGTCGAACCGCCGCCGGCAAACTGCCCCCGCGCCAGACCGGCCGCCGCCCGCGTCAGGCCGACCGGGTCGACACCCATATGCTGCTCGAAATGTGTGTCCTCGACCGCGATGAGTGCCCTGATGAAGGTCTCGGGAAGATCTTCGAAGGTGACCGTCGGATTATCGACCCCGAGCCGGCCCATTTCCTCGCCGCCCGCGTAGAAAGCCGGCGCAGAGGCGCTCGCCCCGGCACGCTCGCTCTGGCCGAGCACGATGGCGTGTTCCGGCTCCACGAAACCGACGGGGCCCGCCACGATCGGCGCGGACAGAGCCACGAGCGCACCAAAGACTGCAAATGCATCCGACATCGCCGAACGGCCCTCCCCTCAGGCCAGAGATAGTTTAGTTGTGCGCACGCCCTGCCCCATGCACCGGCGATTGGTTAAACCCATCTCGCCTGATTGCAAGCACCAGAGCATCGCATGAGTTCCACGAAATACGAAATCAAGCATGAATGATTGATGGACGATGGCGCTGGAACGAGGCTTTCGCGACACACGAAACCGTGAGCGTTGCATGAAGGTCACGCCATCGCGGCGAAACCGTGGCCGTAATCACGGTCTGCGTGGATAAGCCGCGATGATCGGCCCCATCGGGCGGATCGCATCGGAGCGCCCCAGCGCCGGCGCATGCAGGCTCGACATCGACCCGTCGAGATAGAGCGCATCGCGGCAGCCGAGCCCGTCACGGAACAGCCGCGCGAAATGGTGGAAATTCACCGGCTGCTCCGAGATCGCGAAGCGGACGGCGCCGTCATCGCCCACACAGACCCCGTTGCGCCGGCGCAGCGAGGTGGATCCGGCGATGAAGCGCGGATGCAGGGAACCGTCGATGACCAGCATCGGACCCGATTGTGTGGCGAGATCGGGCGCGATGCCCCGCGCCAGAAAATTCTCCGCGGTGGCGACGCCGGCCGTGTCGCCCGCCATGTAGAAGACCCCGTTGGGCAGCATGTGGAAATTGCCCGGCCCCGGGCGCGTGTTGATCGCCTTGATCTGCTCGCCCTCCTCCACATGCAGGCCGACCGGGGAGAGATCGGCGTGATACATGCCCGCATTCATGGCAAAGACCAGCGGCGCCCCGTCGCGTTCCTGCGGCAGGCGCGCGAAACCGGCATAAGCGCGGCCCTGCGCGTCGGTCGTATAGAGGACGATGTCATGCGTGGCCGGGTCGATGGTGCAGACGGTGAAGCGCGCGTTGTCAAAAAGCCGCGCCGCACAGGGGCCGTCCTGCGCCTGCGCCGGCGCCGGCATCGATGTGATCACCAGCCCGATCCATACCGCGACGATCGCGGCGACGCGACGCACCGATATTCCCGACCCGTCCCGCGAAAGCCGAACGCACATGCTCTCCATCCTCCGGCACGGCCCGCGCGGGGCCGATTCGCTTCAGCCTCAGCATGAGCATGCTCGCGTTACGTCAGGCAAGTGCCCGCTTCAGCGGCACCGTCTCTGGAAGCAGCGGCGCGCGCGAGCGGGCGCGGGATACGCAGCCGGCATGATTTTTCCCCAACCGCGCAAGAAAGCAGTTTACAGCGCGCGCAGGCGTGCTTATACCCCCCACCGACGGCGGCTGATGCCCCGTTCGCCCAGGTAGCTCAGTTGGTAGAGCATGCGACTGAAAATCGCAGTGTCGGCGGTTCGATTCCGTCCCTGGGCACCATTCATTTTCCCAATGAAATCAGCGCTCTGTTATTCGTTCTTCAAGGGCGATCGAGCCAACGTGTTACGGTAGTTGTTATCCTTGTTGTTCCAGGGGCGTTCACGCCTCGGGTTCTTTCGCCATTCATCGATCCCGTCACGCTGCGGTCTTGCGCGCGATATAGAAGCCGTAACCGAAATAGCGCGCATAGCGGTCATACAGGGCGATCTCCTCGCGTTGCGCACGGATCACGTCCTGCGCCCCCGCATCGGCACCATGCCGGGCGAGGAAGGCGTCGAAACCCGCTTCGAGAGGCCGGAAATAATTCTCCCGCCAGCAGGCTTCCGGGAGCGCGTGGTAGCCGATCGGGGTGTAGCCGTGCATTTCGAGGAGTGCGATCTTGGCGCCCGCACAACCGACCTCCGGGTATTCCCTGGTCCAGTACGCTTCGATTTCTTCAGGCCTGTCCGCCGTGAGCCAGGTCAGCTCGGAGACGGCGAGCACCCCGCCCGGCTTCAGGAAACGGCGCCAGGCCCGGATGCCTTTCTCGAAGCCCATATTGTAGATCGCGCCCTCGGACCAGATCGCATCGAGAGAATCCGCCGCGAACGGCAGATCGTCCATCGACGCGGCCAGCGTCGTGATGCGCCCGGACAGACCGGCCCGGGCGGCCCGGCCCTCCAGCGCGGCGAGGAAACCGGGAAGCGCGTCCACGGCGGTTACATCGGCATCGAGATCCTGCGCGAGGATCAGCGCCGAAGCCCCTGTTCCGCAACCGATATCCGCGATC
>PXAW01000043.1 GCA_003567055.1 Hyphomicrobiales bacterium | reverse complement strand
TGCGCGCGCTCAGCGCTGTTGCCGCGTTCGGGCTGGAGCGCGGTGATCATCCCGCCATGCTTGAGCGCCCGGAAATGGAAGGCGCCGTCGCGGCAATCGGGATCGTCCTCCGGCGCGCCCCATTGCGCTTCGAGCGTGTCGCGCAGGCTCTGCGGCAGGGTGGCGAGCGCGGCGCGATAGGCTTCGAGCGGCCAGGCGATGCGTGACGTGCCCAGCGCGCCGACGAGGCCATCGCCATCGGCGGGGGTCGCGCCGGTGGCGTAACCGTGCTCGGCGAGGAGCCGGTAGAGACCGACGGCGCTTGCGGGCGCATCGAGGCCGATCGCATGGGCGTGCTGGTCCTCGCGACCGGGATAGGTGGAGAGGATGACGGCGAGGCGGCGTTCCTCGGGCGGCTTGCGGCGCAGATTGACCTGTGCATGCGCCTTCGCGGCGAGCGCCGCGATCTGGCCCGGATCGGCGCAATGGGCGCGCCGCGCGAAGCCGAGATCCGGGTCGCGCGTCTCCTGCTCCTTGAAGGAGACGACGCCGGCGAAGATGCGGCCATCGACTTCCGGGAGCACCACATGCATGGCGAGATCCGCCGGCGAGAGCCCGCGTTCGGCCTCGCTCCAGGCCTTGCGGTCGGAATTGGCCAGCGCCACCTGCAGAACCGGCGCATCGGCGATATCGAGCGGCGTGCCGCCATCTGCATCCATGCGGGCAGAAAACGCGGTGGCGTTGATGATCACGTCCGGTGCGAGCCGGGCGAGATGCCGGCGCAGCCAGCCGGCGGCATCGGGGGCCTTCAGGCTGGGCACGAAAATGCCGAAGGAATCGAAGCCTCGTTCCTCGAGCGCCGCGATCATCGCCTCGACCGGGCCGGTATCGGCGGCGGTGAGGAAGGAACGGTAGAAGATCACCGGCGCGAGCGGGCGCGAACTGGCGCGCGGCAGGGCGAGGGGGCAGATGATGCCCGTGCCGGGACGGAAGAAGCCGACCGGCGCCATCGCCTTCACGCCCATCACCGGATCGGCATAGAGCCCGCCGGCAAGCGCGAGCTGGGCGAGCGCGGCATGGGCCGCACCCTGTCCGCCCTGATCGCACAGATGCGCGATGCGCCGCAGGGTCGAGACGGGCAGGTTCGAAGCCGCATCGAGCCGCTCATCCGGGCGGCCATCGGCCGGGATCACCGCGAGCGCGATATTCTCGCGCTCCGCCAGCGCCCGGATCTGCTCGATCCCGTAGGGCCAGTAATCCACCCCGCCGAGGATGCGGATCAGGATCGCGCGCGCGCCCGACAGGGTGTTCTCGCAATAGGTATCAACGGAGAGCGGATGGATCAGCGATGCAATATTGGCCAGCCGCAGGCCGGGCAGCCCTTCGCGCGCCGCCCGCCAGGCAGCGGCGAAGGCGCCGAGATCGCTGTCGGAGAAAGACAGCACGACGAGATCCGCCGGGCTCTGCCCCAGATCCTGGGGCGCGCCGGCTTCTTCGAGGCCATGGCTTTCGCGAAAGACGACATGCATCGCTGAAACCCGCTCAGCCGTTGAGCACGGATTCGATGGCCGTGCGGTTGATGTGGTCGTGCTCGGCGATCACGACGAGCCGCGAGGCGCGCTCTTCCTGTGGCGCCCAGGGGCGGTCGAACTGGGTGCGCACCCGCGCGCCGACGCCCTGGACGAGGAGCCGCATCGGCTTGCCGGGTACCGCGACATAGCCCTTCACCCGCAGGATGCTCTGCTCGCGCGCGAGACGCTCAACGCGCGCCACGATCTCGTCGGGCGAGAGCCCCTCGGGCAGCGTGACGATGATGCTCTCGAAATCCTCGTGATCATGTTCGTGGTCGTGATCGTCGTGATGCGAGGGCCGCGCGGCGAGATCGTCCTCCGCCGCCTTGCCGAGACCGATCAGGACGCGCGGATCGAGCACGGCTTCGCGCGCTTCGAGAATCGGCACAGGGCGCGGCGCTTCCTTCTCGATGACGGCGCGGGCGCGGGCCATGGCATCGGCATCGACGAGATCGGCCTTGTTGAGGATGACGAGATCGGCGCAGGAAATCTGGTCCTCGAACAGCTCGGAGAGCGGCGTCTCGTGATCGACGCCTTCATCGGCGAGGCGCTGGGCTTCGACCGCTTCGGGATTGGCCGCAAAGCGCCCCGCCGCCACCGCCTCGGCATCGGCCACGGCGATGACCCCATCGACGGTGATGCGCGAACGCAGATCCGGCCAGTCGAAGGCCTTGAGCAGGGGCTTGGGCAAGGCAAGGCCCGACGTCTCGATGACGATGTGATCGGGCTTTTGCGGCAGCTTCATCAGCGCTTCGATCGTGGGCACGAAATCATCGGCGACGGTGCAGCACAGGCAGCCATTGGCGAGTTCGAGGATCGAATCCGCCGGGCAGTTCTCGTCGGCGCAGGATTTGAGAATGTCGCCATCCACGCCGACATCGCCGAATTCGTTGACGATCACCGCGAGCCGCAGACCTTGCGGATTGCGCATCAGATTGCGGATCAGCGTCGTCTTTCCCGAACCGAGAAAGCCGGTGATGATGGTGACGGGCGTCTTGCCGACGGAGGGGGCGAACGTGTTGCTCATGCGGATTGGTCCTCGCTGGCGCGGGCCGGTGCGACGGCGGGCGCGGAGGTAAGAGAAG
>PXAW01000293.1 GCA_003567055.1 Hyphomicrobiales bacterium | reverse complement strand
CTCACTCCAGGCCGATTGTCGGATCGATGAAGCGGTTGGTGGCGACGTCTTCGGGGGTGACGTCGGGGTTGGCGCGTTCGTCCAGCCAGGGGGTGACGATGGCATGCATGCGCTCGACGCGGTCCATGTCGATGGCCCCCACCGGGGTCTCGCCAGTCGGCCCCATGATGCCGCGCTCGCCCATCGTGGCATGGGCGTATTCCAGGTTCGGCATCGGCGTGCGCCACCAGGAGGCGGCATGGCCGGCCTCGTTATAGGCATGAAGCAGGTCCAGGATCTCCCGCGGCTCGGCCATGAAATCCACGATCGCCTGCTGGATCACCGGCACCAGACGCTCCAGACAGGGCGCCAGCTCGTCCATCCGCCCCGTCGCCACCGACAGCATGCCGGTATAGTTCGGATAGCCCAGCTCCCCCACCGTCACGAAATCGATCGGCCGCTCCCAGTTGTTGCCGGTGGCAAAGGCGAAGGGCTCGTTGGTGATGAAGCCCTGGTTCAGCCAGGTGCCGTTGTTGATGACAAAGACCTCGCCATCGCCGCGATAGCCCTCCAGGAACGTATCCGCCGGCACGCCGGACATCACCAGATACCGCCCCCAGGTGCGCTGGATCGTCGAGACATAGATCCGCCCCGCGCCGGATTCGGCAAAACCGATCAGATCCTCGACCGAGCTGAACCCCTCCGGATAGGTCTCGCGGTCCCAGAACAGCCCCTGCGGCGAGACATCGACCGCCGCCAGCACCCCCACCGCCGGGAAGCGCTCGGAGAAGATGAAGGCGTTGTCAAGCTCGTGAAAGCCCAGATGCGGCATCAGCCCGGCGCGGGAATTGCCGGTATAGAGCGCCGAATAGGCGGTCTCGCCCTGCCCCAGCCCGATGCCGCCACCGCCGCCCAGGATCACCAGATCGATGCCGGTGCTGCCCAGCGGCCCGCTGTAGCGCCCGCTTTCCATCGCCCCGCCGGCGCCGATCATCTGGTATAGATAGCCATGGTTGGCCTGCGCCAGCCAGTCCTTCTGGATGATGAACGGATCGGGGCAGACATCGGCCAGCGGCGTGGTATAGGCCTGCCGGGCAAAGGCGCCCGGTTCCTGGGCGTGTTCCTCGGCTGCGCCGGGCAGGGCGGTGGCACTCAGCGCCAGCGCGGCGGCGGCCGCGGCGGTGCGGGCGGGGGTCATTGCGGTCATGGGTCGGGTCTCCCTTCTGGGCGTGGACGGTTGGGTGGGGGCGGCTCTGGCGGGTCAGGTCTCCTTGCCGCCGGATTCGTGCCATTCCGAGAACAGCCGGTGGCCGAGCCAGGTGAAGGCGACATAGACGCTGACCGACATCAGCGTCGCCACGATCAGCGCGGCGTACATCTCCTCGTATTTGAAGTCGATCTTGGAGTTGATGATCATCTGCCCCAGCCCGCCGCGCCCGGCGAGGAAGAACAGTTCCGACACGATGGCGCTGAGCACCGCCAGGCTGGCGGCGATGCGCAGCCCGGCAAAGAGCGCCGGCGCGGCCGAGGGGAAGCAGGCCTTGATGAGGATCGTGCGCCAGGGCGCGCCCTGCAGCTTGAACAGGTTGATCGTGTCGCGGTCGGTGCTGCGCAGGCCCAGAAGCAGGGTGATGGGGATGGCGAAGAGGGTGAATTTCGCCACGATCAGGATCTTGGGCAGGGTGCCGAAGCCCAGCGCGGTCTGGATCAGCGGGATGATCGCCAGCGTCGGGATCGATTGCAGCGCGACGATATTGGGAAACAGCGCGCGTTCCAGGATCACCGCGCGGAACATCACCACCGCCAGCAGGATGCCCACCGGGATCGATACCGCCAGCCCCGCCATCGCCAGGCCCAGCGTGATCAGCGCCCGGTCGAAGAGATCGCGCAGCACCTCCGGGCGCGAGAGCGCGTTCTCCCAAAGCGCCTGGCCCGAGGGCATCAGGAACTGCCGGTGCGGCTCCAGCTGCGCGCGCACCATCGCATAGGCCACCAGCAGCAGGATGAAGACCACCACCGGCGGGATCACCAGCATCGCCAGCCGCGCGCGCCAGCTTTGCGGCGGGGCAAAGGGCACCGGGCCATGGGTGGAAAGCGCGGTCTGCGGGGCGGTCTGCGCGGCGCTCTGGGGGGCGGCGGCATCGGGGGCCGTCTGCGGGGCGGGGATGGCGGCGGCCCGGGTGGCGCTGTGCGGGGTGGTGTCGGTCATCGGCAGCCTCATTCCTCGATGGCGCGGCGCAGCGAGACCGAAACCGCCCCGCATAGCGATGCAAACTCCGCCGCGTAGCGCAGCGACGGGTCGCGCGGATAGGCGAAGGGCACGTCGAACACCTCCAGTATCCGCCCCGGCCGGCGCGACATCACCACTACCCTGCTTGCCAGATACACCGCCTCGGGGATCGAATGGGTGACGAAGACCCCGGTGAAGCTCTTGCGCCGGTAGAGCGCCTGCAATTCGTCGTTCAGCCGCTCGCGGGTGATCTCGTCCAGCGCGCCGAAGGGTTCGTCGAACATGAACACGCTGGGGTTCAGCGCCAGTGAGCGCGCCAGGGAAACCCGCATCCGCATGCCCCCCGACAACCGCTTGGGGTAATGGTCGGCAAAGCCGTCAAGCCCCACAAGGCTGATCTGCTCCAGCGCCACCCGACGCCGCTCTGCCGCCGGAT
>PXAW01000522.1 GCA_003567055.1 Hyphomicrobiales bacterium | reverse complement strand
CTGTTAACCGCTCGGTCGCAGGTTCGAGTCCTGCTCGGGGAGCCACTCTTCTCATCATCATTTGCCCGCGACATTGGTGACTTTTCAGCGCCGTATCCTCGTTGCGCAGCGATACTGGCGCGATGTCACAGCGTGACAGCCGACATTCGCGCGTCCTGCGCTCCGAACTGGCGGATCTGACATGAGCGCGCGTATCTTTCTCCCGTTTGCGATGGCCTTTCTGGCCAATTTCATCCTCGGCGCCTCGTCGATCTACTGGCATCTGTTCGTCGGGCTTTCGCCCGTCGTTCTGGTGATCTACCGGATCGCGTTCTCGCTGATCCTGCTCGGTCTGCTCGTCGGCTGGTTCGTCATGCGCGGGAACGATTCGCTGCGGCGGCTGTCGGGGCGCGTCGTGGGGCTCCACGTAGCGGCGGCCATCCTCGTGGCGATCAACTGGGGTGCCTTCATCCAGGCATCGCTGCAGGGTGCGGTGATCGAGAGCGGCCTCGGCTATCTTCTCGCACCGGTCTTCGTGATGCTGACGGGGCTGTTCTTTCTCGCCGAGCCGCGAACCGGGCCGCGGATCGCCTGCATCGCGATCATCCTGCTCGCTCTCGTCACCCTGGTGATGACGGCGGGCAGGCTTGAGCACTGGGTCTACTGGACCATCGGGGCCACCTGGGGCGGATATACGATCCTGAAGAAGCGCACGCCCCTGTCGCCGATCGAAGGTCTCTTCGTCGAGACCGCCGTTCTCGCGATCCTGCTGGTTCTGGCCTCGATCTGGATCGATTTCGGCGCGCACGCCCCGGCCGCCTCGCAGCTGCTCGCCTATCCATGGCTGGTGACGGCCGGAATCGTCTCGCTCGCGCCGCTCGTCATGTTTGCATTCGCTGCGCGCAGGCTCGGCGCCTTCAATATGGGCGCATTGCAGTTCGTCCTCCCGACGACGCAGCTGGTTGTATCGTATGCCTATTACGGCCAGATCGCGACGCCGATGACGTATCTCTGCTTCGGGGTGATCTGGCTGGCGCTCGTGACACTCACGCTCCGGGAAGGCGGGGTCTTCGCGCAAAGGCGCGCCCTCGGCTGAGCCGTGCTGCCAGGTTCGATTCGTTACGTTGGATGAACGGCGATGCGCGCGGATTCCGTCGAAAATCGACGAATCGGATCTGTTGAGTTTGATATTTGTTCACAAAATCTTAAATTGCGGATTGAGCGAATTCAATCTTGGGTGGAAGTGAATGAAATGAAACAATTTCTATCATTTTTTTAAACGGTTTAATTCACGATTGAATCTGTGAGTGGATAAAGTTTTATTTAATTGCCCTGCTTTATGCGTACAATTTGAAACAATTTTTCTTCACTACACTTGAACAGTGCCTCGAATGTGGCTTCGACGACATCACTTCAGCAGCATGTTCGCATTTTGTTTCATACGCCTCGTTGCCGACGGGCGCCGCCCTCATCCACATGGAATCACGTCCGGGAAACATTCACGTCGCGAACGCTCTTGCTCCGAATCAACGAACCGGAAACACTGTGCGTATCCCACGGCTGCCGCGCATTCCGGCGATGCGATTCGCAAAGCTGTCTGCACGGGGGCATGTGGGCAGGTCCTCCAGCCAGCGTGAAGACATGAAGACAATAGCGATCATTTCCCAGAAGGGGGGCGCCGGCAAGACGACCCTCGCGGTCCATCTCGCGGTCTGTGCGCATCTCGCCGGCCATCGCTCAGCCGTGATCGATCTCGACCCGCAGGCCACCGCCCGCAAATGGGCGGACAAGCGTCGGGACGAGCCGGAAGTCGTCGGCGATCATGCCGAGCGGCTGCCGTTTCTCACGGAGGCGGCGAAGAATAACGGCGCCGATCTTCTCGTCATCGACACTGCCCCGAATGCCGACAGGGCATCGCTGATAGCGGCGCGGGCGGCGGATCTGATCCTGATCCCGTGCCGGCCCCCCGCCTTCGATCTCGATGCGATCGCCGCGACCTGCGATCTCGCGGATCTCGCGCGACGTCCGGCCTGGGTGCTGCTCTCCTCCGCACCGGTGCGCTCGCCGCTGGTCGAGGAATCGCGGCTGGGGCTCGAGGCCGATGGCCGCCAGGTCGCGCCCTTCGTGCTGCACCAGCGGGTCGCTTTTTCGCACAGCGTGATCGACGGACGTACCGCGATGGAGTTCGAGCCGTTCGGCAAGGCGGCGGGCGAGCTGCGCGACATCTATGCCTGGGCCTGCAACGAGATCGATCTGGATTCGCGGCTGCCCGGCTCGAAGATGCGCAAAAGCGCGTAACGCGCGTCTCAGCCGGGTGAAGAGGGAGTTTGAACCATGAGCAAGCGCGCCAGTCTGTTCGGGGCCCGCGGGCCAAAACTGGTCGAGGACGACGATACTGCTGCCGCGACCGCCGAGGCTTCTGTACCGTCGGCTACCGCGCCGTCTGCGGCCCCGGTTCCCGCGGCAGAGCCGGAACCGAAGCGCAAATATCCCGTGGCGAAGACCCGGGAGGGCAAGCGCGTCGCGACCGTCTATCTCGAGCCGGAGGCGCTCAGGCAGCTCAAGCGGATCGGCTTCGATGAGGAGACGACCGTGCAGGAATTGCTGGTCGAGGGCATCAACGCCGTCTTCGAGAAGCGCGGCTTGAGCCGGATCGCCTGATCGGGCTTGCCTGATCCGGATTGCCGCATCGGCATTCCGGCAAACCGGATCTTGCGCCGGCCTGCCTCTGTCGTCGCGCGCATCGTGTTATCGTGCTCGCGACAATCAGATCAGGGAAGGAAGCCACGCATGATCGACCTCTACACGTGGACGACGCCGAACGGGCGTAAAGTCTCGATCCTGCTCGAAGAGCTGGGCATGCCCTACACGGCACACGCCATCAATATCGGCAATGACGACCAGTTCGCGCCGGAATTTTTGAAGATCAGCCCCAACAACAAGATCCCCGCCATCGTCGATCAAGACAACGGCATGTCCTTGATGGAATCAGGGGCCATCATGATCTATCTCGCGGACAAGGCCGGCAAATTCCTGCCGTGCGAGGGTAAGGCGCGCTATCGCGTGATCGAATGGCTGATGTGGCAGATGGGCGGAGCCGGCCCGATGCTCGGCCAGGCTCACCATTTTCTGAAATTCAACCCCGGCAAGGCTCCCTATGCCGAGGAGCGCTATGCCAAGGAAGCCGCGCGGCTCTACAGCGTGCTCGACAAGCGCCTTGCCGACAACGCCTATCTCGCCGGCGATTACTCGATTGCGGATATGGCCACATGGCCGTGGATCTCGCGCTACGAATGGCAGCAGATCGACCTTTCGCAATTCCCGAACGTGAAGCGCTGGTACACCGAGATCGCGAACCGCCCGGCGGTGCAGAAGGGCTATCACGTCCCGAAGGTGGTCGGCGAAATCCCCATGCCGTAAACGCAAAGGCGGGGCCGGGGAGGCGAGCGCTCCGGCCCTGCATCGTGCCCGTGCCCGCGCCCGGCCTCTCAAGCGTTGAAGGCCCCCGGACACGACCCGACAGGGCGGCAGGGTCTCGCAATGCAAAAGAACGCGGAATTCTCATGCAACTATAAATCATATTTATTTAATTTTAATTGATAGGGGGTTGAGGAATCTGCCTCCGTCGTCTATCCGACCCCGAGAATGCCAGCTTTGATTGTGCTGTTTCAGTGGGTCGGTTTCCAGATGAAGGCATATGCGCTTTTTCTCCGCATGAGCGGACATGTGCCCCGCATCGGGCGCGCTCCGGCTGATCACGTCGCAATGCGCGTGATCGCACGATGCGCGGCGATCCGCGTCGCATTGGCGGCGCCGCTATTGTGCCTTGCCGTCGCTGTCGCCGTCGCGCCCGACATGGCACAGGCTTCGGTCGAGACCCGACGCTTCGATGATTGGGAACTGGTGTGCCGGGCGGCTGATGCGCAGGATTCCGGCGCTGATGCCGACGAAGCCTCGCAGGCGCAAGGAGCCTCTCAGGATTGCCGCATCAGCCAGCGCCTCGCCGTCGCCGAGAGCGGCCAGACAGTGTTTCTGCTGACCGGATTGCCGGGCGATGCGCCGGGCAGCTACGTGGCGATCGTCTCGGTACCGTTGCGCGGCTATCTCGCACCGGGGATCGAGCTGCGCGTTGATGAGCGCGCGCCGGTCGGCATCCTCTACGAGACCTGCGATCCATCCGGGTGCCATGCCGGCTTTCCGCTCGAAGGAGAGATTCTCCAGGCGTTTCGCGCCGGGTTGAGAGCGCGGTTCCGGGTCTGGACCGCGCGCGACGAGCCCGTCGATCTCGATATCTCCCTGATCGGCTTCACCGCCGCCTTCGAGGCCCTGCGGGAGCGCAGCTCATGAACGGCGATTTCCGGCGCGCCCTCGGCTTCGGCATTGCGATGATCGCTGCATGCGCAGCATCGCCTGCATCGGCGCAGGTCGTGCCCGATGGCGGCACCGCCACGACGGTTACGGTGGATGGCGACGGGCGCATCGCGGTCGGGATCGCCCCCGCCGGGGCGGGCGATATCAGCCGCAACACCTTCACGGATTTCTCGGTGAGCGCCGCCGGCGTCGATCTCGACAACCGCCTCATCGGTGCGCGAACGATCCTTTCCGAGGTGACCTCGGCCAACCGCTCCGTGATCGGCGGGCCGCTGGAAGTGCTCGGCCCGCGTGCGCATTTCATACTGGCCAATCCCAACGGCATCACCGTGGATGGCGGTCGCTTCATCAATACCGGCGGGGTGACGCTGAATGCCGGCCCGGCGCGCCTCGAAGTCTCGGGCGGGCAGACGAACGTCGTGACGACCACCGCCCCGGATGCCGACATCCTGATCGGGCCCGAGGGGCTTTCCGGCGCGATGACGAGCCTGCAACTCGCCGCCGGGCGGCTGCGCATCGACGGGGCGGTGCTCAACGAGAATACCAGCCCCTTCGCCGATATCGCGCTCGTTGCGGGCAATGCCGAGCTGACACATGATTCGAGTGTCATTCCCGGCACGACGACATCAGCTTTCGCCACTCGCACGGATTTGTCGGGCGCCGACAGCGCCGTGCTCGTCGATGTCACGCCGCGCGGTTCGCTGACGGCGAGCCGGGTTTCGGTCGCCGTCTCGGCCGAAGGTGCCGGCGTATCCTTCGCGGGTACGGGGTTCGCCTCGATCGGCGAATTCGCCATCGACAGCCAGGGACAGGTGCGGCTCGATGGCGGCACGGCACGCGCCGAGCGCGATCTCGCCATCCGCTCCCGCGACATCGCCATCCTCAATGCCCCGGAACGAGAGGCGCGGGTCGAATCGCTGTCGGGTGCCGTCACCCTGCGGGCTGATCTTGGGGATATCGCGATCACGGGCCGGGTGACCGGGGTGAGCCGGTCCGGGACGGATCCGGATTCGCAGGGCGGCGTGACGCTGCTGGCTTCCGATGCCATCAATCTCGTCGGCGAGAGCGCCGACCGTCTCACCATCGTCTTCGCCTCCGATGGCGACCTTTATGCGCGGGCTGACCGGATTCGCAACGACAATGCCCGGCTTCTGGCCAATGCGACGATCGATCTGGAGGCCACGACGCGGATCGACAACGTCACCCGTGTCAGCGCACCGCGCCCCGCGCGTGTCGAAGTCCTGCACCGTCCGCGCGGGCTGTTCTCCTTTTTCTTCGGGCGACCGCGCACCGTCCGGGTAAGTCAGGATTTCGGGCGCGCCGCCATCCCCGGCGAAATCGCGAGCATCGCCGGCGAGCGCATTCGCATCAGCGCCCCGGATATCTTCAACAGCGGCAATATCTTCGCGCTCGACGGCCCTGCGATGATCAGCGCCGCACGGGTGCACAATCGGGCTGAGCCGTCGGGGACGTTTTTTCTGGTCAAACGCTGCCGCATCGTCTGCTGGTCGCGCGGCTTCTCCACCGCGAACCAGCTTGGTGGTGCGATCAGTGCGGCGTCAGGGCTCGAAATCACCGCCAGCGAGTCGATCCGAAACGATGCCGGCTCGTTCCTCGCCCTCGGGAATATGGAGCTCGATGCGCCGTTCATTTCCACCGAAGCGCGCTTCCTTCCATCGGTGAAGAACCTGCCGCTTGGCCTGCACAGCCTGTTCGCAGGACGTCGCGCCGTCTTCGCGCAGGATCCGACCGGCGGAACGATCGTGAGTTCCGGTGGCGAAGTGCTGCTTCGAAGCACTCTGCCTGTACGCGTCATCGCCGGAGAAATCGACGGATCCGTCGGCGTCACGGCCACAGCCGGGTTCAATCGCCTCGACAACCGCGTGCCGAAGGGTGGCGTAGCGGCACAGCGCATCGGCCTGTTCGCGGATTGGTTGCCATGAAGAATGCGTGTGAGAGAAACGCGATTCGCCTTCCGCGTTCCGCCTTGTGTCTCGCCGCCTGCATGGCGCTGCTCGCGATGCCGAAACACGCGCTGGCGGAGGCCGAGATGGTCGCCGGGGCCGCCGACGAGCCCATCGTCATCACCACGCAGGCACTGGACAGCCCCGATGCCGGGCAGTGCTTCCCGGTCGCAACGATCGTGATCGCCGGCGAATTCCTGATCCCGCGCGAGACAATCCGTGCTGCGGTTGCGCCGCACGCGGCAGATTGTGTCGGCATGAAAGTCGCGCAGGCCGTGGTCGGTGCGATCAACGAAGCGCATGCGCAAGCCGGGCTGATCACCACGCAGGGCTATCTGCCGGAGCAGGATATTCGCGCCAGCGGCAGCCTGCGTATCGACGTGATACCAGGTCGCATCGCCGCGATCGACTATCGCGAGGATCACGGCATTGCCGGGCGTGGGCTCGGCGCACGCTTCGGCCATGCGCGCGAAGCGATCGCGGCTTCGCAGGGGCCCTGGGATTTTCTCGGCAATATCTCGGCCCTGTTCGGCATCATCGACGATCCGCTCGACCGCTTCCAGATCATCGACGGCGCGCGGCGGCCTGGTGTGAAGACCCGGGCGAGCTTTTCCGCTGCGCCGGGCGACGTGCTCGATATCGAGGATATCCAGCAGGGGATCGAGCGGATCAACGCCGTCGCATCCGGGCGCGCCCGGGCGCGTCTCGAGCCCGGCGATGAACCGGCAACCTCCGTCGTCGTCATCGAAAACACGCCTGAAGACGCCTTTCGCCTCGATTTCGGCTATGAGCGCAACGCGGCGGCGCTGGCCGGGCCCGGGCGCACGATCAGCCAGCGATTGCGCTTCGATCTGGCCAAGGACAATCTCGTCGGTATCAACGATTCATGGCGTTTCACGCTGGCGGGGGGTGAGAATTCCAATGAAATGTCGGCGGGGATTGTGGTGCCGTGGCGGCTCTCGCGCTTCAGCATCGACGGCAGCTACTCCGAGTCCTACCAGCAGATCACGCCCTTTGCCGGGCTGTTCACGCAAAACAGCGCCCTGTCCCTGCGTTACGACCGCGCGCTCGTACGCGATGCAAGGCGCAGCCTGAGTTTCGACACGCGTCTCGACATTCGCCGGGGCGATCGTTTCGTCAATGAAGCGCGGCTGACGCCGCAGCAATTTACTGTCGCGCGCCTCGGGCTCACCCGCAGCGCGACGCCGGGCGAGCGCCAGCAGTTCAATACGGGTTTCGGCATCAGCCGGGGGCTCACCTTGTTCAATGCGACGCGCGATCCGGACATCCTCACGCCAGATACGCCGCGCGCGCAATTCTGGAAGCTCGACGGCTTCGCGCAATATGTGCGCGGTTTTGAAGATCTCGGCATCTGGCAGACGACGGTATCGGGGCAGTTTACCACCATGCCGCTCTATGGCGACGATCAGCTCGTGCTCGGATCGGCGGCGAGCATCCGTGGTTTCGGCGCGCGCGCGGCGCGGGTCGATCGCGGAGGCCTCATGCGCAATGAATTCACGCTGGCCCTGCCGTCGAAACGCGTTCTCGGGGAGCGCGCGCAAGACTGGGTTTTCGCCTCTGACGTGATCAATGCCATGCGCCCCTACGCCTTCCTCGATCTGGGGCATGGCGAGAGCATCGCCGAACGGCGCAGCGTATCGCGGATCGGCGCCGGGATCGGCATGCGTTTCGCGCTCGGGCGCACGCGCCTGGATGCCAGTGTCGCCTATCCGCTGCTCGACGAAACGCGCACGCCGGAGGCGGTGATCCGACGCCCGGCCGGCGGCAGCCCGGATTTCGGCCTGAACTTCACATTCAAGATATTCTAAAGGACATACAATGCGTTACCTCGAAGTTCTCAATGGTCTTTGCAACATCCTGTCGCCCCGCTCAACGCGCAGTGCGCTGCTTCTGCCCGCCGCCCTCGCCCTGGCGCTCGGCGCAGCCGGGACGGCCCATGCGAGCGCTGTCGATGACGGGCTGGCTGCTTTGGAAGAAGAGCGCTTCGAAGATGCGTTGGGTCATTTCAATGCCGGATTCGAGAGCGGCGAAGCCGATGCCGGTTTCTATCTGGCGCGGATGGCCGAGCTCGGGCTCGGCGTGTCGCCGGATCCGGAAGCTGCGCGGGTTCTCTTCCTCGCCGCAGCCGATGCCGGCAGCGCCCGCGCGTTGAACCGGGTCGGGCTGATGCATTTTCGCGGGGAGGGGGTGTTGCAGGATTTCGAGACCGCTCGCGCCCTGATCTGCGAGGCGGCCGAGGCCGGTGATCGCGATGCGCTCTTCAACTGCGCCGGCATGCTCGCCGAAGGCCTCGGTCTCGCGGATGACGAAGACCCGCAAGAGGCTGCGGCTCGTGCCTTCGAGCATTATCGCGCAGCCGCGGAGGCCGGCCATATCGGCGCCATGAACGCACTCGCCTACGCCCATCTCGATGGCGCGATCCCGGACGCCTCGCTGGATGCCGCGACGGCGCATTTCGAGCGCGCGGCAGCCCTGGGCAATCCCGTCGCGCTCTTCGAACTGGGGGCTCTGCACGAAGTGGGGGCGCTGGGGGCGATCGATCTGGTCGCTGCGCACAAGCATTACAACCTGGCCGCCGCACGCCGGCATCCCGATGCCGGCGCGGCGCTCGCGCGGGTCACCGATCAACTCTCCTCAGAGCAGCTGCGCACGGCGCAGCGCGCGGCGCGGGACTGGTCGCCCGAAAGCGCGGCAAACGATGACGCCCCGGTCGCATCCGACGAGGTGTCGACGATTGAATGAAAAATGACGCCATGTCAGTCGGCAATCAGAAGGGGTGATTTTCCTATGTGGCTATCCCCTATTGATTGTTCGACCTGACTTGTTGCATCAGGAGGCTGCTCAATCGCGAGCGATCCCGATTCGATCATCCGAACCCGTTTCAGCGCGCAATCAAAAGCAATCCAAGATCATGATTGATAATCAAAAAGCATTTCAGGATAACGGGCGCAAGCAACGGGCTGGCGTCACGCGCATGGCGGCGTCACGGTTCGCGCGGGGAGCGGCGATCATCGCGGCTATCTGGCTCGGACTGCAGCCGGTCGCCATCAATCTGGCCCAGGCGCAGGTGATCTCCGATCCGACGGCACCGATCGAGTTCCGCCCGGGCGTGAGCAACGCGCCAAACGGTGTTCCCGTCGTCGACATCACGGCCCCATCCTTCGGTGGCCTTTCGCATAACCGTTTCGAGAGCTACAACGTCGATACGAATGGCCTGATCCTCAACAATTCAGGGTTGAGCGGAAACTCCATTCTTGGCGGCGCAATTCCCGCCAACCCCAATCTCGTCGGGCGCCAGTCCGCCCGAACCATCCTCAACGAGGTGACGGGCACCGGCGGTAGTACGCTCGCCGGGCCGACGGAGGTATTCGGGCGGCGCGCGGATGTGATCGTGGCCAATCCCAACGGGATCGGCTGTGTCGGCTGCAGCTTCATCAATGCCGGTCGCGTGACCCTGTCGACAGGCGTGCCGATTCCGGATTACCGCGCCGGCACCGTCGCCTTCGACGTGCGCCACGGCGCGATTGATATCGCGGGCAGCGGTGTCTCGGGCGTGCCCGGTCATCGCGCCATCGATCAGATCGACCTGATCGGGCGCCAGATCGCCATCGAGGCGCCGGTCGTGGCGGAAGATCGGGTGCGCCTGCGCGCGGGGGCGATGCGCTACGATCCCGGCACCGATCTGGCCGAGGATCTCGCCGGCGCTCCGGCACTCACCGGCGATGCGATCGTCTCGACCCCGGATGGTGTCATCAGCGCCGGGGCGATCTCGGTGCTGTCGCGCGATGTCGATCTCGGCGTCGCGCTGGAAGGGCGCCTCACCAGCACCCGTGATTCCATCGTCATCGCATCGATGGGCGATTTGCAGCTTGCCGGCGCGACGAGCGCCGCCGATCTGCGCCTCGGCGCCGAAGGCGATCTGGCGCTCGGCGGTGCCTTCGATGTCGCTGGCCGGCTGCGCGGTGATGCGCAGACGATCATCGTCCGTGACGGTGACCTCGCCGCCGTTGATGCCGTCGTGCTGGAAGCGCGGGGTGATCTCGATGCCGATGCGCAGATCCTCGCCGGCTCGGCAATCAGCCTCGTCGCCGAAGCTGCGCTGACGGCGCGCGGGCGCCTGCTCGCGGGCGGGCGCATCGCGCTCGAGGGCGATCAACTCCTCGCCGAGGCGATCGAGATCGGCGGCGAGACCGTCGACATCGTGGCCGAACACGAGCTGATCATCCGCGACGCGGCCCTCGCAGCCCTGCGCGGGCTTTCCATCACCGGTGAGGACGTCACCCTGGATGCGGCAACCGGCTATGCGGCGGGCGATCGTTTCCTCGTCACGGCGCGGCGCGATTTCACCAACGCCACCATCCTCGACCACGACAACCTCTCCCTCTCGATCGGCGGCTCCTTCATCAATGCCGCGAGCGGTGCCTATCTGCGCGATGCCCTTGCGCTGATCGTGCCGGGCGACATCATCAATCACGGGCTGATCCAGAGCCGCGCCGGCGCCTCCATTTCCGCGCGCGGCCTGATCAACGCGGCGGGCGGTGTCCTCGATGCGCCGGGGCTGAGCCTCTCGCTCAGCGAGGCCTTCGACAACAGCGGCACCGTCTTCGTCGACGGCGATCTCGCCGTCACCGCCGGCAGCATGACGAGCAGCGCCGATGGCGTGATCTATGCCGCCGGCAGCGCCGGCTTCACGCTCTCGGGCGATGCCGCCAATGCCGGTATCCTGATCGGCGATGCAGGCCTCGCGATCAGCGGGCGTGATATCGTCAACGCCGCCGACGCGGTGCTCTACGGCCCCGGCCTCACCCTCACGGCGAGCCGCAATCTCGGCATTGACGGGACGATCATCGCCGATGGCCTCCTGAGCCTCACCGCCGGTGGGCATGCGAGCGGTGCGGGCAGCCTGCGGGCGGGGGACGTGATCACCCTCGATCTGGGCAGCCTCGGCTTCGGGGCCGATGGCGAGATCCTCGCGCCCTACATCGATCTCACGGTCGCGGGCGATGCCGCGAGCGCCGGCGAGATCGCGGCGACGGAACTCTTCATCGGCGAGATCGGCGGCGCCTTCAATCAGGGCGGTACCCTGCGTGCCGTGGCGGAGGAGGGCGCACCCGCCCCGGCCGACTTCGCCCTCTCGGTCGGCGGCGCGCTGACCAATAGCGGCGAGATCCGCACCGACGGCGCCTTCCATATCGCGGCGGGCGCGCTCACCAGCACGAGCGCCGGGCGCATCATCGCGCCGCAGGTGAATCTCGCGATCACCGGCACGCTCGCCAATCACGGCCTGATCCGCAGCGACAGCCTGCTCGCGATCGAGGCGGGTGCGCTGATTAACAGCGGCGCGAGCTCCGACGCGCAGGCCTGGATGAGTGGCGAGGATCTGCTCCTGCGCATCGGCGGTGCGATCAGCCTCGGCACGCATGCCGTGATCGAGGCGCGCAGGCAGACGGATATCGCGGCAACCAGCAGCAATCTGGATCTGACCAATTCCAAAGGCATCGCCCAGGGCCGCTTCAGCTTCGGCGAG
>PXAW01000535.1 GCA_003567055.1 Hyphomicrobiales bacterium | reverse complement strand
CCCGCGCGACTTCCGGGCGCGCCTCCAGCCAGCGCGCCATCTCCAGCGCCTGCTTCTCGTGCTCATGCAGGCGCAGCTTCATGGTGCGGATGCCGCGCAGGCAGAGGAAGACGTCCTCCGGGCCCGGGCAGGAGGAATACAGCTCGTAGGTCCGGCGCAGCTGAGGCCAGCAGCGCTCATTGGCGGAGACCATGCCCATCAACAGATCAGAGCCGCCGGAGAGATATTTGGTCCCCGCCTCGATGGCGAGATCGACGCCCATCTCGTGCGGCGGGAAAAACAATGGCGTGGCCCAGGTATTGTCCATCGCGACCACCGCGCCGCGCGCATGCGCCGCTTCGGCGATGGCGGGGATGTCCTGCATCTCCATGGTCTGCGACCCCGGCGCCTCGGTCCAGACCACGCTGGTATTGTCGCGGATCAGATCGGCGATGCCGGCGCCGATCAGCGGGTCGTAGTAGGTCGTCTCAATGCCGAATCGCGTCAGGTGCTCGGCGCAGAATTCACGGGTCGGGCGATAGACCGAATCGGTGACGAGAACGTGATCCCCGGCCTTGACCACCGACATCATCGCCAGCGCGATGGCGCTGAGGCCCGATGGCGCGAGCGCCGTGCCGGCAGCGCCGGAAATATCGGTCCAGGCCTTCTCCAGCGCCTCGGTGGTCGGCGTGCCCTTGGTGGCGTAGGTGTAGCGGTTTTCCTTGCTGACGAGGGCGTCGTAGCTCGGATAGAGCACGGTGGAGCCGCGATAGATCGGTGTATTGACGAAACCGAACTGCTCGGACGGATCGCGCCCCGCATGGACCAGCCTGGTCCGCTCGCCCCAATTCGCACCACCACCGCGTTTTTCCATCGCCACAATCCCCCATACGGATATCGTCAGCCTGAGCGCGGACCAACGGTCAGCGTCGTCTTGTGAGCGAGATGACACGCTTTCACAGCCATTTACAATCACCTCTCAGCGGCACCATCCGGATTTTGGCATTGACGCACGTCAGTGCGTTTGTCATTCACAAACCATGATGAAACCCGCGTGCCTCTGCCCTCGCAGGAGGTGGTGAGCGCATGCGCAGCGCGTGATCGGCGGCGTCTGACCGGTGGGGCGGTTTCGGTTATGCGCGCCGAAGATCCTGGTGGCTTGACGGTATGGAGACGAGCTTTCTCCGGCGTATCTTTCTCGGCCTCGCGACGGTCGCCTCCGGCGCCGTGGTCGCGATGGCGGGCGCCCTCCCCGCTGCCGCCGGTCCGACACTCGATCAGGTGCGCGAGCGCGGCTACCTCTCCTGCGGCGTCAATCCCGGCCTGCCCGGATTTGCCACAGAAGACGCAGACGGGCACTGGAGTGGTTTCGATGTCGCCTATTGCCGTGCCATCGCCGCTGCCGTCTTCGCCGATCCGGAAGCCGTCAGCTTCGTTCCGCTGAACGCCCGGGAGCGCTTCGACGCGCTGACCGGTGGCGAGATCGACGTCCTCCTGCGCAATTCGACCGCGACCATGGCCCGCGATGCCGGGATGCCGATCGATTTTCCGGCAATCACCTATTTCGACGGCCAGGGCTTTCTGGTGCGCAAGCAACTCGGCGTATCCTCGGCGCGCGAACTCAACGGCGCGACCGTCTGTGTCGAGGAAGGCACCACGACGAGGCTCAATCTGGATGATTATTTCCGCGCCCAGGGCATCCGCTACGAGCCCGTCGTCTTCAGCTCGGCACTGGAGACGATCGATGCCTATCTGAACGGGCGTTGCGACGCCTATACCACGGACGCGTCGGGGCTCTACGCCCATCGCATGCGCGCCTCCGATCCCGACCAGCATGTCGTGCTGCCGGAAGTGATCTCCAAGGAGCCGCTCGGCCCGGCGGTGCGTGATGATGATCCGCAATGGGCCAATCTGGTGCGCTGGGTGCATTTCGCCATGCTGAATGCCGAGGAACACGGCGTCACCTCCGTCAATGTCCGCGAGCGGGCCGCCAACGACCCCACGCCGGCGGTTCGCCGGCTGCTCGGCATGGAGGGCGAATTCGGCGCCATGCTGGGGCTTGATGAGGGCTGGGCCGTGGAAATCATCGCTCAGGTCGGCAATTACGGCGAAGTCTTCGCGCGCAATATCGGCGACGCCTCTCCCCTGAACATCCAGCGCGGGCTCAATGCATTATGGACCCGTGGTGGCCTGCAATACGGGCATCCGATCCGCTGATGCGCGGTCCACGGGGGCGGATCGCCAGCGATCTGCCTCGCCACGCGGCAGCCTGCGCAACGAGACGGCGGACAACGGGCAAAGCTTGGGCTTCCCCTGTGGCGTCCACCGTCATATCCTGCTCGACGAAGCGTCGCGGGTGCAACTTACGGATTGCGCAAAGGACGGCGTGAACCGGAGTGGGGATAATGGCGGATTCGAATGCAGCGCGGGTCGATGCCGGCGCGACCCCGGCGGGGGATGTCGCCGTCGAGATGACGGGCGTGAACAAGTGGTTCGGGGACTTTCAGGTCCTCAAGGACATCAATCTCAAGGTGATGAAGGGCGATCGCATCGTCATCTGCGGGCCGTCGGGCTCGGGCAAGTCCACCCTGATCCGTTGCATCAACCGGCTGGAGGAGCATCAGAAGGGCTCGATCGTCGTCGACGGGGTGGAACTCACCAACGATGT
>PXAW01000323.1 GCA_003567055.1 Hyphomicrobiales bacterium | reverse complement strand
TACCCGCCGATACGGAGATCATCACCGCCGGGTTTCCGTGTCAGGACCTGAGTCAGGCCGGGCGAACCGCGGGTATTACCGGGACGCGCTCAGGTCTTGTCGGCCACATCTTCCGGCTGATCGACCGGCGACCAGTGCCTTGGGTGGTTTTGGAAAACGTCTCCTTCATGCTGCATCTCGACAAGGGCCGTGCGCTACGGACGCTCGTCGAGGCGTTCGAGGAGCGTGGTTATCGCTGGGCCTACCGCGTCGTGAACTCACTCGCCTTTCTGCCGCAGCGGCGTGAGCGCGTGATCTTCGTCGCAACCCTGACGGACAATGATCCTGCGGATGTGATCTGCGCCGACGAGGTCACACCGCCTGTTTTGGAGACGGCGCTCGATACGCACGCCCATGGCTTTTACTGGACCGAGGGCATCCGTGGTCTCGGCTGGGCGCAAGACGCGGTCCCGACCCTCAAGAACGGCTCGACCGTCGGCATTCCGTCTCCTCCGGCGATCCTGCTTCCCGACGGCGCTGTCATTACACCCGATATCAGGGATGCAGAGCGCCTCCAGGGTTTCGAAGCGGATTGGACCCTCCCTGCCGAAGCGACCGGTCGCGCTTCCTTGCGTTGGTCGCTGACCGGCAACGCCGTCTCGGTTCCCGTCGCGGAATGGCTCGGTCGGCGCCTGTCATCGCCGGGCTGCTTCGATCCGGCACGCGAGGCGACTCTGCCGAAGGACGGGCGCTGGCCGAAGGCGGCGCGTTTCGACGGTCATGCTCGGAAGGCGATCACCATCTCGACCTTCCCGGAATTCCTGCCGCGAGAGCCGCTCGCGCAGTTTCTGCGGCATCCGGGCAAACCTCTTTCGGAACGCGCTACGCGCGGTTTTCTCTCGCGCACGCAAAGGAGCACGTTGCGCTTCCCGACCGGTTTCATCGATGCGCTCCAATTGCATTTGTCATTTGTCGAATCTTCGCGGACGCCCCCTAAGGCGCTCTCAATTGCCGCGGAATGACTTCGAAGGGTGGCCCGGTGACATCCCGCAGCGTGTTGATGGCTGGTATTCGCCAACTTCGTACTGCGCCGGAAGAGATTGTTGCGGGTGTTCTGCGCGCCTTGTCGGTTGGTGATCGGCGCCACGTTCGCGCGCTGCCCGGATCGCCCTATTTCGCCAACGGGCGACGCCGTTTCGCGATATTCGTCAATGGCTGTTTCTGGCATCATCACAAGAATTGTGCGCGCGGATCGATGCCGCGCACCAACGCGGAATTCCGGAGCGCGAAATTCGCGGCAAATCGGGCGCGCGACGCACGTTCGTTCAGAAGTCTGTGCCGTCGCGGGTTCAAGGTCGTGCTCGTCTGGGAATGCGCGACGGCGGATACCGAGAAACTGAAGAATTGTTTGTCAGATATCCTTGAAGCGCGTTGCATAGATCGCTGAAAGGCGATCGATCATGGCGGCATAGTGATAATTTCCGCCCGGCCGAGGTGCAGGCGGGCCGTCGGACAAGGTCACCGGCGAGCCGTCATTCGAGCATGATACGACGACAATCGCGAGAGCATCGTAGCCCTGATCGCCGGTCGTGCTGCGACGCGGCAGTTGCGCGACCTTCGCAACCGTGATCTCGGCGTCTTTCGGTTGCCGGTGGGCGCTCCATTCGGGTTCCGTGGCGCGGTGCTTCTTGTTGAGGTCCGGGCTGAGGTAGTGCTCAGCGATATTCACCATGACGAAGCCGGCGGCGATCGCCTGATCGCTGGCTCCGTGCACCGTGAGATGTGAGGAGTTGAGCTCATCGTAGAGCCGCGGGAGAGCGCGTTGGTGGGCCGTCATGCACGCCTTGGCTTCCAGCGCCATCAGAACGGAACCGACCGGTGCACGCTCCAGAAGCGGCAGCTGGTGAAGCATGGTGCGCTCGTCGTCCGACAGGATGATCTGATACTCTTCGGCCATATCGATCAAGGTGCGCACCCGCGTGTTCTTCCCTGCGCCGGATGGCGTGCACAAGACGAGATCGAGGTCCTTCTTGCGATCGTTCGTGAAGTCGCGCATTTCGTGATTGATCCCGAATGCGACGCGCCGCGTTTCGACATGGCGGCGCAAAAGCGGGCAATGTCGCATGAGATCAAAGACAATGCCCCAGCAGGCGACCTTGGAATGGTGGTCGCTACGGGAATGGTACTGCCAGGAATTTCCATACCGGTCTCGCCGGCTCGGGCGCGATAATGTCCTGGCGAGAATTTCCGGTCCGTACATGGTGGCGAATCTCTTGAAATACCTCCTGCTCAGATCGATACAGGGGCGCGAACGCTTTGCCGACGTGTGTGCCCGCTCCGGTTGCGCGTTGTCCGGCGCCGCCCCGGCGGTGCGGTGAGGGGGCGGCGTGGGCGATGGTGCATTCCATTTGGCCGGCGCATCGTTTACCGTCGCGACCGTTCAGGGCCGGGATTCGGTCGTTAAGCGGGGTTTGTGGTGCTGTCGTTCAAGGATCAGGATAAGGATTGGCGGCCGAGGCTGGTTCTGGCCTCCGCGTCGCCGCGCCGGCTGGCATTGTTGCAGCAGGTGGGGATCGAGCCCGATGCGCTGATGCCCGCCGATGTCGACGAAACTCCCGAGAAGACGGAGACGCCGCGGGATCTCGCGCGTCGGCTGGCGCGTCTCAAGG
>PXAW01000330.1 GCA_003567055.1 Hyphomicrobiales bacterium | reverse complement strand
CGCAGATGCTCGGAGACGGTGGATTGCGCCAGCCCGGCATCCTCGACGATATCGCAACCGATGCAGGCGCGTTTGGCCAGGAGCAGCTTGACGATCCGCACCCGCGCGGGATGCCCCAGCGCCTTGGCGATCGCCGCGATGCGGGTGTTGTCCGCATCCTGAGCGGCGAGCGCGGCAAGCGCGCCGGCGTCAATTGCTGGCAGGGTCATGGCAGAGGCGCTCCGTGCAGCCATCATTCGTCAATCGTCGAATGACGATTTACAGGAGCGCAGCGGCTCGTGCAATCGCGGAACTACGGGGGCATCACGTGCCCATCCGATATGAGCCCCGGCATCGCGACGAGGCCCGCCGCGATCAGCGTCGGGACGCAACAATCCGCCCCGACGCCTGTGATCAGATCGGATGCATGGGAAGCAGGCACATGAGAAGCGGGCGCGCGATCAGGATCGCCTGCCATTGCGGCGCCCCCGCCCCTCACGCGGATTCGCGTCTATCCCCTCACGCCCCCATCGCCTTCAGCTCCCGCAGCGCCTGCGCGTCGCGGGGGGTGACGTCGGGATAGTCCGGGTCGGAGCCGACATCCGGCGAGATCTTCCAGGAGCGGGCGCATTTCGTGCCCTGCGCCCGCGCAAAGACCACGGCCACACCGGGGACATCCTCCCAGCGATAGGCATCCGCCGGACCCTCGTCGGAACGCAGGGTGAGATCGGAGGTGATGCAGATATCGGCGAGGTTCAGCCCCTCCACCGCCGCCAGCAGCTCCGGATCGGTCACGTGGACGATCGGCGCCGCATCGAGGTTGGAGCGGATATTCTTGGCATTGCGCTCGATTTCGAGCGATCCGGTCACCACCCGGCGCACCCGGCGCACCTTGGCCCAGCGTTCCGCGAGCGCGGCATCGCGCCAGCCGGCGGGTACCTCGGGGAAGGTTTCGAGATGCACCGAGAGCGCGTCCGGATAGCGCGTCAGCCAGGCTTCCTCGGCGGTGAAGCTCAGGATCGGCGCGATCCAGGTCACCACGCAATCGAAGCAGCGGTCGATCACCGTCAGCGCGCTCTTGCGGGCGAGGCTGGAGGGCGGATCGCAATAGAGCGTGTCCTTGCGCACATCGAAATAGAAAGCGGAGAGATCGCTCGTCATGAAGCCGTTGAGCAGGAAGATCACGCGCTTGTAGTCGAACCGGCGATAGGCCTCGCGGATCGCCTCGTCGAGCTCGGCCAGACGATGCAGCACGAAGCGCTCGAGCTCGGGCATCTGCGCCGGATCGACCGCCTCTTCGGGCTTGTAATGATGCAGCGAGCCCAGCATCCAGCGGATGGTGTTGCGCAGCTTGCGGTAGGTCTCGACGAAGGTCTTGAGGATCTCCTTGCCGATGCGCAGATCATCCGCGTAATCGGAGGCCGCCACCCACAGGCGCAGGATATCGGCGCCGGAATCCTTGATCACGTCCTGCGGCGCGACGACGTTGCCCATGGATTTCGACATCTTCATCCCCTTCTCGTCGAGGACGAAGCCATGGGTCAGGACGATGTCGAAGGGAGCCCGCCCGCGCGTGCCGCAGGCCTCGAGCAGGGAATGCTGGAACCAGCCGCGATGCTGATCGGAGCCTTCCAGATACATCACCTGGTCGCGCCCGCCATCGACGATGCGGTTCACCGCGAGATCGGGGCGCGTTTCCATGTTGAAGGAATGCGTCGAGCCGGAATCGAACCAGACGTCGAGAATGTCGTCGACCTTCTCGTATTGCGCCGGATCGTAGCCGAGCGGCGCGAGATAGAAGGCGGGATCGTTCTGGTACCAGGCATCGGCGCCCTGTGCCTCGAAACTCTCGGCGATGGCCTGGTCGAGCCTGTCATCGGCCAGGAGCTCACCGGTCTCCTTGTGGACGAAGACGGTGATCGGCACGCCCCAGGCGCGCTGGCGCGAGACCACCCAGTCGGGCCGGTTCTCGACCATGCCGGTGATGCGGTTCTCGCCCGATTCCGGCACCCATTCGGTCTTGCTGATGGCCGTGAGCGCGACCTCGCGCAGGGTCTTGCCGTCGAGGATCGCCACCGGCTTGTCCATGGCGATGAACCATTGCGGCGTGTTGCGAAAGAGCAGCGGCGCCTTCGAGCGCCATGAATGCGGATACTGGTGCTTGAGCCGCCCGCGCGCGACCAGCGCGCCCACCTCGGCGAGCTTGTCGATCACGGCCGTGTTCGCCTTGCCGTCCTTGCCCTTGTGATCATAGATCTGCAAACCGGCAAAGAACGGCACATGCGGGAAATAGCTCGAATCCTCGGCCACCGTATGCGGCACTTCGGTGGTGCCGCAATCCGCGAAAACCGCCCTGTGCTTGAGATACGTCACATAATCATCCGCGCCGTGGCCCGGCGCCGTATGCACGAAGCCGGTACCGGCATCATCCGTGACGTAATCGGCGGGCAGAACGGGGACGTCGAACGCATAAAAGTCGCGCCCATTCTGGGCATCAAAGATTGGCTCCGCAGTTTGTGGATCCAAGTTTGCTCTGAACGGATGAGCACATTTCAGGCCATCCAGATCCGACGGCGTAACGCGTCGAATCTCTCGATAATCGGTAACGCGCGCTTGCTTTAACGTTTCCGCAGCTAGCTCAACAGCCATAACATACCGATCACCGGTCTT
>PXAW01000075.1 GCA_003567055.1 Hyphomicrobiales bacterium | reverse complement strand
TCCAGCCGGGGTCGCCATTTCGCCGCATCCGCTTCGAACGACGCTCCGTTCGCCAACCCGCACCCGTTATCGCGCATCCAGGCGCTGCCTGATCAGGCAGCATCGATTCAGATGATCGTCGATGGCGTGGATTGCGTGGGCGATGCGTTGCGGTCGTTTTACGGTAAGATTTTACCGTTTTGCGCAGATTGTTCAGGCTGTGGAAGCTGAAAATCTACGGCTTGTGGGGGTGGTTATCTTTCGTTAAGGAATTGCAGGCTGAATACCTTTGGCAGCGGGACAGTAGTTTCTGTTGTCAGGGGTGGGAATGCCGGGGGCGGTCGTTCCTGCCGTAACGTCCGCGACGCTGATTCGTCGGAAATTACGGAGAGGATTGATCTGTATGACTGCTTTCAACACTGTATCTCAATGGCGCCGTAGCCCCAGCCCACGCCGGATCTCTCAGGGCGTCACTTGCCTGCCTCGCGCTTCTTGGCTGCATGACCCTGGCATCGTTGCCTGCCTTCACCGGCACGGCCTCCGCCAATGACCGGGTCTCCGCGACGGCCATGCAGCAGGCAGAGCGCAACACGGCGCCGATGCTCGACAATCGCGAACGTGCCCGCACGCGCTCTGGCATCGGACGTCGTCCGCTGGGGCGTGCTCCCTACATATGCACGCCGAGTGGTTTCGGGCGCACCGCTTCCTGCCATCTGCGCGGGCGCAGCAATTCCGCTCTCAACTGATTCGCTCCAGCTTGCGGCAATGCCAGGCCCAGGCGCTTTCGACGATGCGTAGGGGGTCGCTGTAGCGTGGCGTCCAGCCGAGGGCGTCGCGGGCGCGCTGCGCATCGGCGACGAGCTCCGGCGGATCGCCGGGGCGGCGCGGCCCGTAGCGCAGATCGACCGCGCGCCCGGTCACGGCTTCGACCATGGCGACGATCTCGCGCACGGACATGCCGCGGCCGGCGCCGAGGTTGAGCGGCTGCGGGGCGATGCCGGAATCGAGCGCCGCGAGCGCGCGCAGATGCGCATCGGCAAGATCGACGACGTGGATGTAGTCGCGAATGCAGGTGCCGTCGGGGGTGGGGTAATCGATGCCGAATATCGTCAGTGGCTTCCCGCCCGAAGCGGCTTCGAGGGCGAGCGGTACGAGTCTCGTTTCCGGTGCGTGATCCTCGCCGATCTCGCCATCGAAATCGTCGCCGGCGGCGTTGAAATAGCGCAGAGCCAGCCAACGCAGGCCGTGGGCGCGCTCGAAATCGGCGAGCATGTGCTCGACCATCAGCTTCGAGGCGCCGTAGGGGTTGATCGGGCGCGTCGGTGTGCCCTCGGTGATCGGAAGCTGCGACGGCTCGCCATAGACGGCGCAGGTGCTCGACAGAACGGTCTTGCCCACACCCCCGTCGCGCAGTGCCTCCAGCAGCGTCAGGGAGCCGGCGAGGTTGTTGCGGTAGTACTTGCCGGGATCCGCGATCGATTCACCGACATAGGCATGGGCCGCGAAATGAATGGCCGCCTGCGGGCGGTATTGCCGGATCGCGGCATCGAGGGCGGCGCGATCGGTGATGTCGCCATGGACAAGCGGGCCCCAGCGCACCGCCGCGCGATGGCCCGAGACGAGATTGTCGTAGACGACAGGGTGATAGCCGGCACTCGCCAGGGCCTTGCAGGTCTGCGCGCCGATATAGCCGGCACCGCCGGTGACGAGGACCGTGCTCATGTTCGCCTCATATATTTTGGATTGTGACTGTGCCGTTTCGATGCACGACTTGCCGGTGGATAAATATCACACTCGCGAATTTTCACTTTATTCAGGTTTCGTTGCCAGTGTTCATAAGCTGATTTTGTGGCAGATCTCACCAGATGGTGACAGAAAACGGTGGCCCCATGTCCGACTTCATCATGTCCGACTTCATCCGGCCATGCTTGCGACGCATGGGAATGAGCAGTCTTGTAGCGCGTCTTCTGCTCACAGGCCTTTTGGTGATGTTCGCGCCTCTCGACAGTCCCGGCGAGGATTCCGGCTCCGCCGCAGCCTCGCCCCTCGATCACGTCGCCTTCGGCGTCTATGACCCGCATGGCCGCTTCGCCTCTGCGCGTGAGCCGGCCATCGAGCACATCTTCGTCTTCTGGCAAGCGCTCGATCTGCGCGACTTCCGCCGTCGCCTCGACCAGGCGCGGGCGAGCGGGCGCATCATGATGGTGACCGTGGAGCCGTTTACGCGGGCGCCGAACTGGCGCGATGGCGGGGACAGGCTGTTTCAGGATATCCTGCGCGGCGGTTTCCGTGATGAGATTTCGACGATCTGCGGCACGCTCGGCGATTTCGGCGGGCGCGTCCTCGTGCGCTGGGGGCACGAGATGGAGAAGCCCACTGGCCGCTATCCCTGGGCACGCCAGGATGCGCGCGGCTATCAGGCGGCGTTCCGCCATTTCGTCGATCAGTGCCGCAGGCTCGCGCCGGAAGCGCGTTATGTCTGGAGCCCGATCGGCGAGCGCAACATGGGTGCCTATTACCCCGGCGCCGCCCATGTCGATTTCGTGGGAATCTCGCTGTGGGGTTTGCAGGCCTATGACGAGCGCTTCCATGGCGGCGTGCGCGACTTTCCTGCGACCTTCCGCGAAAAGTACGATCGCGCGGCGCGTTTCGGCAAACCGGTAATCATCGCCGAGC